>DATLAN010000060.1:0-3138 GCA_035527455.1 Thermoguttaceae bacterium | reverse complement strand
CATTGCTTGCGGGCTCAGGAGTCGCCCGAAACGGCCTGTCACCCTGGCCGAAGGGTCGAGCCGCCGATGTTCCCCGCGGCGGTCGGGGTAACGCCCACTGAGGGCGAATGAAAAAGCCCTGCCGGCGAGCTGCGTTGCTCGCTGACAGGGCTCCGTTTTGTTTCGGTTGTCCCTGGGGACGGTTATTCAGTTGTCACGACTGGCAGTTACCGCTTTCCCTTCTCTGGCTTCGGGTAGACTATGTGCTCCGTCACGTTCGCGCCGGCCACGTGACCGTCGCACAGGTTGAACTGCACCGATCCATGGAAGCCCTGAAAGCCGACCGCGCTTTCGATCAGCCGCTTGCAGGCTTCCACGGTGGATTTTCGTATGTATCGCGATTCCATCATAAGAGCCTTAGAATCATATCTCCGCGGGGTCGCTCGCGGCACTCCAGCGTCACGTGACCGTGGAGCACGGGCGATCTATTGATCCAATCATCCCACTCGTGCAGGGCTCCGATTCCGGCGCCTTGTGCGAAGATGATCCCTCTAGGATTCTGAATGTGAACCATATCGTCCACCGGATCGTCGTGTGGCCGACAGTTCTCGCAGAGGCACAGATAGTCCCGAGTGTCGCGACCGCAGGACACGCAGCATACGAGGCGTCGGTGGGGATTCCGAACTCGTGCCTTGGATATCATGCCGCACCCATTGCGTCTCTCAGCATCCCCAACTTGACGATAAGACCGTCTGCGATCTTCCGTGCGGCTCCTGTAACGCCTTCGTCGCAAACCATATCGCGGGCGTCGGACTCCTTCATGGACACGGCCGTTGCGCTATGGCCGTCGCTTGACTCCACTGCGAAGCCGATCTTGGACTCGCAGCCCTGTTCATCGAACACTGTCGCCTTGAAGCAATAACCTTCCCAACACGGCCTCGCATCGGGCATATTGAATCGCTCCACCAAGTCGTCTCTGCACTTGCGCCGAAAGTCTGTCGAATTCATCATCCCGCTCCCGCCGGGACCATCTGGCCCCCGGCCGCGGCCTGTTGCTGCATCGCCTGCTGCTGCGCCTTGATCGCTTCGATGATCTCTTCCTTGTTCGGAAGATCGCTCATCTCCAGGATCATCTCGGGCGGAATCGGAACGCCCGCCTTCACGGCTTCCAAGACCTGCTCGAACATCGCCATCCGCATCGTCGGAGAGTTGGCCCCGCGGGCGACCCTGACGCCGTACCGGCCCGTCGACATCGACTCCATCGGCGACATGTCCAGCGTCTGCTCGCCGGTCTGCGGATCGGTCCGCACAAACGACTTGAGCGACCCTTCGGTGACAACGGCCTGAATCTCCTCCGACGAGTACACCTTCGCGTGGCGGATCACGTCCCATAGGACATCCCCGAACGCCGCCTGCGCCCGATCGTAGTTGTCGAAGAGCGTCTCGCTGACGGTCAGACCGGCCTCCTGGCGAACCATGCGGGCCTTGCCCGATTCGTTGGCGCCGCGACTGCCCAGCAGATCGGTGTTGATCCCGCTGACCTCTTCAACGTCCTTGCCCGCCCGCTCGGCCAGATTGAAGTTCGCCGCGTCCATCGCGTTCGGCTGAATGCGCTCGAGCTTGCCTCCGAACTGGGATTCCACGAATATCTGGTCGGGCCGCGAGCCGAACTGCTCCAGGTTCGCCATAGCCTCTTCGTTGCTGTCTGAACCGACGATCCATCCGGAGTTGGCTGTCTGATTGGCATGATGGAGCACCTGCGACCTTCGCTTGTTGATCTCTTCCTGGGGTCCGATCAGGTTATCGACGATGCCGAAGAAATGCCCGTCGGCGTTCTGAGGCACGAACCGCACGAACGGGAACATCGTCGAACCCCGCAGCGGATCCTCTTCATACTCCAGGATCATGTCGCCGACCGCCAGGCACCGATGCAGCGTGACGCCCGGGCGGTCGATGATCCGGAACTCCTGCTCGGCCGCCGGCTCGGCCAGCATCGCCTCGGCCGCGGCCCTGGCCTGTTCGGACGTGAGCCGCTGAATCGTCAGCGTGGGCGTGTGGACCAGGTAGATCACCTTGCCCCACTTCTTCCACCAGCATTCGCGCACGCGGTACATCGTCTTGCGCAGGATGCCGTTCTCGTCGTCGAGTCTCGCGCCGTTGTCGGCGAACAGGTCCGTCGAGTCCTCCACGTAATCCTCTTCATCCGGGGTGGCGAAGCGCTGATCGCCGCTCCACTCGTCGAGGTTCATCGCCCCGTCCAACTCTTCGGCCTTCTTGCCGAACTGGAGCTGGACCCGCCGCTTGTCCCACCAGCGACAGCGCCAGACCCGCATCCCCTTGTTCACATCCGACGCGGCGTTGGTCACGTCGCCCATCATCTCGAACGGGCTCTCCTTGTCGATGTGAATGTCGCCGTGCACGGGGTCGGCGGTGTAGTCGATATTGAGCGACAGCCAGCCCTTGCCGCACACCACGCCGTCGAGGAACATGTCCGACGCCTCGTATTCGCCCTGGCTCACGTCCATCGTGTGCTTGATCAGCGCCGTGCCCAACTCGGCCACCGGGCGCGTGCCGCCGCGACGGGGATAGAGCTTGATGTCCGATCGGTTCCGGCGCTGGTATCCGCAGGGAACGTGCACGGTCGCCAGAATGCGGTTGATCGTCAGCGCCGGGCGGCCCTTGGCCCTGAGCACGGCGACCACGGCCGGATCCCATTGCTGAATGCCGGTGTAGAACTGGTAGGCGCGACGGGCGCGCTGGACCCACTTGACGTCGATCTCCGCATCGCCGCAATACCAGTCCTTCAACGTCTCGATCATTGCCGCCGGGGGTGTCGCCACTTAGTTGTCCTTCACGAAGACCCACTTGGTCACGCGCCGACCCTGGAGATTGATCGACATGAGTTTCTTGTGATAGCCGGGCGGCGCGATGCTGGAGGCGGTCACCCCCATTGTCGCGGCGGCTTTCGGCGCGTCGTCCGGATCGGGCGCGGCGTCGATCAGCTTCTCGACCGTCGCCTCTTCGGCCGCGTCCAACTGCGACGCGCTGCGCACCTGCGGCTCCGGGGGCGGCGACGGGTCCGCGGGGGGGTTCTTCTTCAACCTCAATTGGGTCCACAGGCTCACGTCGTCCGGGTCGGCGTTTTCCAACAGCGCCCCG
>DATLAN010000059.1:0-2771 GCA_035527455.1 Thermoguttaceae bacterium | reverse complement strand
TTGGCCGGGCAGTACAATTTCGTCCACAACGGCGTGCGGCTCTTCTCCAGCCAGGACGTCCAAGCGGCCGAGGAAGCGGCCCATTACGCGATGGCCCAACGCCCCGGGGCCAAGCGCGTGCTGCTGATCTCCGGCGGCGTCTCCGGCACGGCGAAAGAGATCCTCAAGCACGGCGTCGAAGCGGTCGATTACGTCGAACTCGATCCGCTGATCATCGAAGCGGCGAAGCGATACGTGCCCGAAAGCCTCGACGACCCGCGGATCCGCGTGATCGAAACGGACGGCCGGCTGTACGTCAAGCAGACGCAGCAGAAGTACGACGTGGTGATCGCCGACGTGCCCGAGCCTTCGACCTTTCAGCTCAACCGGTTCTACACGCGGGAGTTCTTCGCCGAGGTCAAAGACGTGCTCGAACCCGGCGGAGTGTTCGCCTTTTCGCTGGGGCACTATGAAAACTTCCTCAGCGACGAACTGCGGGACCTGATCGCCACGGCCGACCGGACGCTCCGGCAGGAATTCTCCCACGTGCTGATCCTGCCGGACGGAAAGATCACCTTCCTGGCCTCCGACGCGGAACTGACCGAGAAGATCGCCGACCGGATCGAGCAGGCGGGCATCGACAACCGTTGGGTCAACCGCGACTATCTTCAGGGCACGTTGACGCCGGCCCGGCTGGAGGTCGTCGCCTCCGCCCGGTCGGACGAGGCGGCGATCAACCGCGACTTCGACCCCATCCTCTACTACCAGCGGCTGCGGCTTTGGATGAGCCAGTTTTCGTTCAAGTTCGGGCTCTTGGAGGGCGGGCTGCTGGTCCTGCTGGTGCTCTTCCTGGTCCGACTCCGGCCGGTCCCGCTGGCGATGTTCACCACCGGTTTCGCCGCCTCGGGTTTGGAGGTCGTGTTGCTGGTCGGGTTTCAGATCCTTTATGGCTCGGTCTATCACCAGGTGGGCCTGATCGTGACCATGTTCATGATCGGCCTGGGGATCGGCTCGCTGACGATGAATAGGATGAAGCGGCGCGGGCGCCGAGATCTGGCCGTGTTGGAGTTGGCACTGGCCGTTTACGCCGGATGCCTGCCGCTGGTATTGATCGGACTGGGGCAGTTGCGCGGCGCCGTGGCACCGATCGCCGCGCAAGTGGTCGTCCCGCTGCTGACGCTGCTGTTGGCCGTGCTGGTCGGGCTGGAGTTTCCCTTGGCCGGGCGAGCCGATTTCCGAACGGTTACCTCGACGGCAGCCGACCTCTACACGGCCGATTACGTGGGAGCGGCGATGGGGGCCCTGTTGGTCAGCACGCTGCTGATTCCCCTATGGGGCGTGACGGCCGTTTGTCTGTTGGCCGCCGGCGCAAACCTTGCCAGCGGTGCCGTGTTGTTGGTAACATCGAAATCGAGCAGCAATTGAGATGAGTGGAAAATGGGGACTGGCTCCGAGCCGCGAATGGTGTGAAAAGCGCCGAGAAGCGCTGTCGGCTCGGTGCCTGTCCCCTTTTTCCACGGCTTCCCGCAGCACCGCCCGAAGAAGTGCCCATGCCCAAAAAGAACATCCACTACTACCTGATCAAAACCGCTCGGATTAGCGGTTGGCTGCTCCTGCCGCTGATGCTACTATACCTTGTGACGGGTTTTGCCATCATCGGGCAGTTCGGCCTGAACGAACTTATCGAGCCGAACAAGGCCAGGTTCATCCATCAGGACTTCCTTTGGCCGCTGACGGCCCTGTTCCTCATACACGCTTCGATCACCATCTACTTCGCCTTCCGGAGATGGGGATGGATCAAGACGAAATCCCGCAAGTGAACGACCACGACACGGCAGGCACGCCGGAGACCGAAACGCCGGCAAGGCGCTCGGGAATCTCGCGGCGGCAGGTGATCCGGTACGGCGCCGGCGGCCTGGCCAGTCTGTCGCTGGGCGGGGCGGCGGCCTGGTACTTTCGGGACTTGACCGAGCGAGCGGCGGCCGCCGAGGTCTTCAAGAACGACGCCCCCAAGGGCGAGCTGTGGGAGGCGTGGAAACGGCGCGGCTGGGCCCGGGAGGCCAAACACTACCTGAAGCTCGAGGAAAACATCCAGTGCCAGCTCTGTCCCAACGAGTGCGTGCTGGAGCCGGAGGATCGCGGCCGGTGCCGCAACCGCGTCTACAAGGAGGGCAAGCTCTATACGATGGCTTACGGCAATCCCTGTTCGTTCCAGGTCGACGCCATCGAGAAGAAGCCGCTGTACCACTTCCTGCCCGGCACGCGGGTCTACTCGATCGCCACTTCCGGCTGCGGGTTCCGCTGCTTGAACTGCCAGAACTGGGAGACGTCCCAGCGCAAGCCGGAAGAGACCAAAGACCCGCGCGGCGACGAGATCCGGCTGACCTCGCGAACCGAGCACCTTGCCCGGGGCTCGGCCCAGTATCGCATGAGCCTGTTTCCCGAAGACCTGATGGAGATCTGCGACTTCTATCAGTATCCGTCGGTCGCCTACACGTACACGGAGCCGACGGTCTGGTACGAGTATATGTACGACACGGCCGCCGCCGCCCGAGATTACAACGTCAAGAACGTCTGGGTCACCTGCGGCTACATCCGCGAGGAGCCGCTGCGGGAGTTGTGCCGGGTGATCGACGCGGCCAACGTCGACCTGAAGAGTTTCGACGAGGAGATCTACCGGGAACTCAACTCGGGCAAGCTGGAGCCGATCCTGCGGACGCTCGAGATCCTCAAAGAGGAGGGCGTCTGGTTCGAGGTGACGCATCTGGTGGTGCCCAACTACCTGACCGAAG
>DATLAN010000058.1:0-11169 GCA_035527455.1 Thermoguttaceae bacterium | reverse complement strand
GAACGAGCTGGTGGAGAAGGAGATCCCCCACGCCGACATGTTCGTCACGAAGCGGATCGACGTGGACAACGTCGAGTTCGAAGTGCAGCTCCCGCCGACGACGATCGAGAAGAAGTACGATCTGTACATCACGGTGCTACGCAAGTTCCGGCGGTATTGAGCCGGTTCGTTGCGAAGCCGCAAGCGGCAGTTGGGGGATTTCCGTGGGTACTGGGAGTCCGGCAATGCGGAGGAATCCGGCTAGGAGCGGATAGCCGGCTTCGGTGAGGATGGACTCGGGGTGGAATTGCAGCCCGACCACCGGGAATTGGCGGTGTCGCAGTGCCATGACCGTCCCGTCGCCCAGTCGGGCGGAGACCTCCAGGCAGTCGGGCAGCGATGCTTCGTCCACGACGAGCGAATGGTAGCGGCAGCCGACGATCACCTCGGGCAGCCCGGAAAAGACGCCTCGCCCATCGTGCCGGATCGGTGCGCTGCGGCCGTGTACCGGTTCTCTTGCCCGAACCACTCGACCGCCGAGCGCCTCGGCGATCGTCTGATGTCCCAGGCAGACGCCCAGTATCGGCAGCTTCATGTGGAACTGTCGGACGAGTTCCAGCGAGCAGCCCGCCTGCTGCGGCGTACACGGTCCCGGGGAGAGCACGATCGCTTCGGGCGCCAACTCGCGCACGCCTTGGGTGTCGATGGCCGTGTTGCGAACGACGTGCGTTACCTGCCCCAACTGCTGGAAGTATCGGGCCAGGTTGTAGACGAAGCTGTCGTAGTTGTCGATCAGCAGGATCATTTCAGCGAGCGAATCAGCCCTTCTGCCTTGTGCCAGGTCTCTTCGTATTCCGCCTCCGGCACCGACTGGGCCACGATGCCGCCGCCGACCGGGGCCTGCCACCAGCCGCGGCCGGCCGTGATCGTGCGGATCAAGATGTTCAGGTCCATCGTCCCGTCGAACCCGAGGTAGCCGAGCGAACCGCAATACGGACCCCGGGCGACCCGCTCCAGCTCGGTGATGATTTCCATCGCCCGGACCTTCGGGGCGCCGGTGACCGAGCCGCCGGGAAACGCCGCCCGAATCAGATCGATCAAAGAACACTGCTGGCGAAGCCGGCCGCAGACGGCCGAGACCAGGTGCGACACGTATTGGTAGGTCTCCACTTCGCAGAGCTGGCTGACTTGTATGCTATCCGGCCGGCAGACGCGCGAGAGATCGTTGCGCAGCAGATCGACGATCATCACGTTTTCGGCCCGATCCTTCTCGCTCCGACGGAGGTCGTTCTCGGCGGCCCGATCGGTTTCCGGCACGTCGCATCGCGGACAAGTGCCCTTGATCGGGCGGGTCTCCACTTGACCGGCGGATACCTTGAGGAACCGTTCGGGCGACGCGCTGACGATCTGGAAATCGCCCAGGTCGAAGTAGCCGGCAAACGGTGCCGCATTACGCTCGCGCAATCGCAGATAGAGAGAAACCGAATCGTCACCGGCGGGATACAGCAGCCGGTGGGCGAGATTCACCTGGAACACGTCGCCGGCAAAGATGTACTCGATCGCTCGTTGGACGGCCTGCAAATAGGCCGGCTCCGTGAAGTTGCTCGTCAGGCCGCGGGGTCCATCGACCGGGTATTGCGGGACAAGTTGGCCGGGCGAGAGGATCCGTGCGGCCGAGTGCGGCCTGGACCCTATCAGCGCGCCGGTCAGCAAACCGTGCACTTCTTCGAGCCGTTGTGCCGCCCGGCGACGTCTGCGGTCGGGATGGAGTTCCGGGAACCCTTGCGAGATGACCCAAGCGCGGTCTTCGACGTGATCGAAGGCGAGCGCCCAGTCGTAGAGTCCCACGGCCAATGCAGGGACTTGAAACTCGTCGGTCGCCGGAAGGGGCAACGTTTCCAGGCTGCGTCCGAGGTCGTAGCCGAGCAGCCCGGCCGCTCCACCCTGGAACGGCGGCAAACCGGTAAGCGTTTCCGTTTGGAATCGGGCCATCCGCCGCTCCAGCAAGGCGAGCCCATCGGTGCCGTCGGGGGGCAGTTCGAGATAGTCGAACGGATCGGCCGTGACGAACGAGTAGCGGCCCAATCGGGGGTCCCGAAGTGCACTGTCGAGAAACAGGCAATGCGGCAGCCCGCACACGCACAGAAACGCATACTCCGGGTCCGGCGCCGGCACGAGTTCTTCGACCAACGTGCCGACGGCGGGCATTTCCACCGTCGGACCGTCGTTACCATGACCCAGGGGGATAGAAGCTGTACTCATTCGGGGTAGACGGACCGCCTGGAACTCGACCGTCCGGCCTGGAGGGAGTTGCAGGGAGCCTCGATCCGAGTCACGCAAGACAACCAGGATACGGAAGGCCCCAAATCCTTTTTGTAACGGCCCGGCGGCGTGATGGCAAGGAGGCCGCCAAGGAAAGGGTCAATTCCGGAAGGTGAATCCCCAGTTGAGGTGAGATCGAGGAGGCTGGTGATAATAGGGGCGATGGTTGTACGACGGGCCCCAGATCACCGGCGGGCCGTAATGGTACTGCTCTACGATCACCGGGGGCGGTACCGTTTCGCGCACGACGACCGGCCGTGAAGCCGGGGCGCGTGGCGGTTCCTGCATGGCCCTGATCACCGCCGTGCTCACGTTGCTCTCCTTCAGCGAAATCAGGTCGGAGGTTCCCGGCGGCGAGACCATCCCGTGGGCACGGATGTGGTTGACGATCAACTCATCGTCGACCCCGGCCTGGGACATGGCCACTACGTCGTCGAAGCTGACGCGCCCGGCCGGCACTTCGCGGCCGAGTTTCGCGGCGATCATGGCCCGATTTTGGGCTTCGATCTCGTCGAGTTCGCTTCCGATCGCGCCGCCGCCGAGGGCGCCGATTCCGGCTCCGATGGCCGCACCGGCACCGGCGTTGCCCAATTGGTCGCCGATGATCGCTCCCGTGCCGGCTCCCAAGAGCCCTCCGAACAACGCGCCCTGGTCCGCCCGATATGGGGATCGGCATCCGGCGGTCAGACCGACCATGAGCAGCACAACCGTAACTGTGCCCGAAATCCTGTGATCCATGTCTCGACTCCCAAGAAGAACAACCCCGACCACGAAGATCGGCATCGGCCGGCCGGGAGATTACCCGCATCGGTCTCGGCCAGCCTGGAAATGAGGAGATGATTATTCGGAGGGCGGCGGTTGGCGTCAAGAGAGGATAGGCAAAACGGGCAGCTTCCGACCCCGCTCGACCTCGACAGCGCGTCGTCATGCCGTACAATGCCCTCATGGCCATCGATCTGATTCTGGGCACGGCCGGGCACATCGACCACGGCAAGACGGCGCTGGTCAAAGCGCTGACGGGCGTGGACACCGACCGCCTGCCCGAGGAGAAAAAACGCGGGATTACGATCGAGCTGGGATTCGCCGAGTTGGTGTTGGGCGAATACCGGCTGGGGATCGTCGACGTGCCGGGCCACGAGCGGTTCGTGCGGAACATGCTCGCCGGGGCCACCGGGACCGATCTGGCACTGCTGGTCGTGGCGGCCGACGATTCGGTGAAGCCGCAGACCCGCGAGCACCTCGAAATCCTTCGGCTGCTGGAACTCGATGCCGGGGTGATCGCCCTGACCAAATGCGATCTGCCCGACGAGGAGTGGATCGAGCTGGTCGAGGAAGAGGTCCGCGAGTTGGTGGCCGACACGTTTCTGGCCGAAGCGCCGTTGGTGCGGACCAGCGCGACCACGGGCATGGGGCTCGACGAATTGCGCTCAGCGCTGGCCGACGCGGCGGAGAAGGCCGCCCGGTCGGTACGGCGACGCCAGGCGGGTCCATTCCGAATGGCCATCGATCGAGCCTTCACCATCGCAGGACACGGCACCGTGGTCACCGGCAGCGTTCTCAGCGGGCAGGTGGCAACGGGCGATGAGTTGGCCGTCGAGCCGGGCGAAATCCGCGTCCGGGTGCGCAGCCTGCAAAACCACGGCCGCGAGGTCCAAGAGGTCCATCGCGGACAGCGGGCGGCGATCAATCTGGCCGGCGTACACCATGAGCAGTTGACCCGCGGACACGAGTTGGCCTCGCCCGGCCATCTGGTTCCCAGTCGGCGGCTGTCGGTGCGCGTGAGCCTGTTGCCGTCGGCTCCCAGGGCGCTGAAGAATCGTGCCCGGGTGCGATTGCACGTCGGTACTGCGGAATTGATGGCCCGTGTTGTCCTGCTGGATCGCGATCAGCTCAGCCCGGGCGATTGGGCCTTCGCACAGGTCTTCCTCAGTCAGCCGGCGGTGACGACGTGGAGTCAGCCGTTCGTCCTTCGCAGCGAGTCCCCGGTGGTGACGATCGGCGGCGGTCAGGTCCTCGATCCGGACGCTTTGGGGCTGCGGCGCAAACGAGAGCCATCGTTGGCCCGTCTGTCCGATCTCCGCTCGGAGGATCCGACCGTCCGGGCGTCGGCCGCGTTGTACTTTGCCGGTTGGCGGCCGTGGCAGCTTGGGAATTTGGCGCGAACCGCCGGCGTGGACGACCCGCAGGGCGTCTGCCGCACACTGGTCGAACGGGGCGAGTTGTTGGAGGTCGAAGTCTCGCCCACCCGCACCGTCCGCATTCACCGACAGGTGGTCGAGGAACTCTCCGCACGGGTGGAGACTATCTTGGAGAAGATGCACCGGCAGTTTCCGCTCCGCGCCACGTTGGACCGGGCGTCGCTGGCCAGCCGTTTCGCCTATTTGCACGACGATGCCTTGATGGGAGTGTTGTTCGGGCAGATGGCCGCCGCCGGCCGCATCAAGCTGACCGACCGAGGCGTGGCGTTGGCCGGGCAGGGACCGCAATTGTCGAACCAGCAGCAGGAGATCCTCGAACGGATCGTCGAGATCTATCGCCGGGCCGCCTATCAGCCGCCGTCGCTTCAGGAGGTCAAGCAACAAGTCTCGCGCAACCAGGCCGTCGCCGCCGAATTGATCGCGTTGGCGGTCTCCGAAGGCCGATTGGTGCCGATTTCGCCGGAGTTCTACCTGGAAGCCGAGGCGGAGCGGCAGATGCGGGAAGACCTCAAAGGGCGGCTCTCCGGCGGCGAAGGTCTGACCGTGGGCCAGGTTCGCGAGATCCTTTCAACCACCCGGAAATATGCGGTTCCCTTGTGCGAATACCTCGACCGGATCGGGTTCACCAGGCGGCAGGGGGACGTGCGGGTGTTGGCCCAGTAACAAAAAGCCGCGACCGTTGGTCGCGCCGTCCAGCGAGTCCCGCGCTTCGGCCGGCGAGGTTTTCTTGGGCGTTTCTTGGGCGCGACCACCGGTCGCGGCTTTATGATTTTTTGCCCTACGGTTTTCCAGGTTCGCTCTTGGGCTTGCTGCGTGGTTCCACGGCTGGCGGCTCGTACTCGAACTCCTTCCAGACCATCGGGCGTCGCATCTGCGGTTCGATCCGCAGCACGACTTCGCCGTTCTGGAAGATACGGACCGTACCGTTGGTCTGGCTGACGGCCACGGCTACGGCGTTGGTGGCCCGGCTCACGGCGGCCGCGGCCCAGTGCCGGGCACCGAGGCCCTTCGAGAGCGTCACGTCGGCGGCCGAGCAGTCGAGATAGCGGCAGGCCGATTCCACCGTCCCGTCGGCCGAAACGATCACCGCACCGTCCATCTGGGCGAATTCCTTGACGCCCTCTCGCACCCGGGCATCGCCGAGGTTCCGCTCTTTGCGGCTGTAGCCTTTCACCGGATCGAAACCGGCAGGCCGGCTGCAGG
This sequence comes from Thermoguttaceae bacterium, assembly GCA_035527455.1. GTDB lineage: Bacteria > Planctomycetota > Planctomycetia > Pirellulales > Thermoguttaceae > DATLAN01. The sequence goes on along the minus strand of DATLAN010000058.1, from coordinate 5,467 downwards.
TGAGGACTTTTCGGGAATCGCCCACCACGAACAGCGTACCCACGGGCTTACCCTCGCGCCCGTCTCGTCCGATCTCCACGGCCAAATCGACGACGATCTTGAGCGTGTCGAGCGGAACGCGGGTTTCCAACTGCCTGAGGTCGCGGCTGGTGAGTCGATTGAGGTGTTCGCCGAGATTGATCAGGCTGACCGAATCGATGGCGTCGGCTTCGAACCCGCTGTAAAGCGACACCACGCACGAGCCCGGCGCCAGGATGTCGTCGGCCACGGCTTCCAGCACGGATTGGGTGAGCCGTTCGTAGACGGGGCTGTCGGGCATGTCGATGCGGACGGCTTCCAGGCCCGCCTCCCGGGCACATTCCACCTGTTCGGCCGTATCGACAGCCACGACGATTTTTTCGTCACCGGACATCTTCTTCAGACGCTGCCAGTCGGCCACCCCTTCGAGCAGCAGCAGGATCGCGTCGGCCCCGGCCGATTCGGTCAGATGCAGCGCCAGTTGGTAGAGGGTCTTGAATTGTTCGGTGAATCGCAACGCCTGCATGCCCGGTTGGCCTGTTTGTTGTCGGGTTTCTTTAGCGTGTCGGGCTGGCCAGCGACTACCATGATGCGGTTCGTGCCAACGTTTACCCGACGAAGCCATTTGGGAGTCTCACCACCCGTTTCCACGTGTCCGAGTCCCTCTGACAGCGGATCCGAGGCACGACGAATCGTCCGCCCCAAACGGCGGAGCATTCCAAAACTCCACATTATCGTACGGGGTTTTGGCTTTTGAGGCAACGGCAATGGAGGGAAGAGTGGTGTGTAAACACTGCAACTCCGGGAAGGCGACTCGCCCGCGCCTGAGTGCGTCGAGGTAGACACGGCGATCTTACCGCGGCGGTGAGAACCGCAGCAAGAGCCGGGCGGAACACCAGTCCGTCGAGGCATCCCTGCCCACCCAGGCAGACCATCGCCGAGAGGGAAGGTCCGAGACGCTGAAAGTCTTTTCTCTATAAGGTCTTGCGACCGATTGCCCGCAGCAGCAGCCTTCCCTGATAGTAGTCATTGGGGGCCTAAATGTGCCCCTATCGGCAAATTTTTTCCTAAATTCCTATCTTCAAAGGCGCAAACTACTTGACTTCGAAGAATAATTTGTTCAACAATTAACGTTTGGCGTGGGATTGTATACGCAATCTAGCATATTGGCTCGGGGTCGCCCCCCCGTCGCGGATAATTCTCAGGCAAATCAATCTCCCTCGTCGCATATTAAGGAGACCCGCTATGCTGTTCGCAGTACCATTGAATCGCGTGCGCAAATTGTTCGATCGCGCCCTGTTCGGAGGGAGTGGCCGAAGAGCAAGTCGCCGCTCGCCGGACAGGTTCTCGCCACAGGTCGAGGGACTCGAGCAGAGGCAATTGCTTTCGATCGTACCCGGCGCGATGCCTTTGGAACTGGACGTCCTGACCGACAGCCTGCTGAACGATCCGCCCGCGATGTCGGCCGAGGGACTCTTGCCGGCCGAGGACACGGCGCTGATCGAAGGCTTCAAGTGGCACGACTACGACGGCAACGGCCTGTGGGACAAAAATAGTGAGGTCGGGCTCGCGGGTTGGACGATCTACGTGGACCTGAACGAGAACGGGAGTTTCGATCAAGGAGAGCCCTCGGACACGACGGGAGAACTGGGGCAGTACTCGATCGAGGTTCCGGCCCCCGGAACCTACACCGTGCGGGAAGTCTTGCAGGCGGATTGGAATGCGACGTATCCGACCGGAGGCCCGGGGCCCGCCGGGGACATGGTGTTGTATCCGGATCAAAACGGAACGGAAACGGGTTCGGGAGCAGTTGCCCTTTTCAACGAGGCCACGGGAAATTTCTGGGTGTCGGTGAATAACGCGTTGTCTTGGCAGTTGAGTTCGCACTACGAGGTCATCAACAACGTCGACGTTTACGAGGACGTATTCGATATCGTCGAGTTGACCAAGCTCGTCGACCATTGGATGTTTCCAAATACAGCCTCTATTTCTCGCTCCATGGTTGGCGAATCCAACCTCGCCATGGAGACATTCAGCTACACCGATTTCGACCTGGGGCCAATACTCGCGGAGGGCGTAGACATTACCGCAGCCAACGTGGCGGATCGACTCGAGTTGACGTACTTCATTCCCCTTCACGCGCCGGATGGGTCGTTTCTTGGGTACGAGCAGTTACTAGGCGAAATCGTGACCGAAGGCAGAAGCGCGGGTACGCATGTGGTTGAAGTAGGCATAGGCGACACGGCTTCCGACAAAAACTTCGGCAACCGCCCCGCACCCGCCGTGATCAGCGGAAACGTCTTCCAGGATCGTGTCCGGAACGGGGTGCCGGACGCCGGGGAAGAGCCTTTCGCCCAGTGGATGGTCCAATTGCAGCAAGTCGGCGGCGATCTCAGTCTGAGCGTGATCACCGATGCGAACGGGGCTTACTCGTTCACCGTCCCGGCAGGCGAGTACGTCGTTTCCGAGCTGTTGGAGGGGATCTGGGTGCCGAGTGTGCCGGGCAACGATGCCCAGACGGTCGTGGTTGGTCCGGACGATCATTTGCCGGTCCACTTCGGCAACCGGCTTCCGCCGGCCACGATCCAAGGCACCAAGACGATCGTCAGTGCGGACCCGAATCAGAACGCGTCCGGCTGGACCATGTACCTCGACATGAACGATAACGACACGCTGGACCCCGGCGAATTCACGTCCACCCCCACGGACGCCCAGGGGAACTACACCCTCGATGTCGACTTCACCGTGTTGGGTTACAGTGACGTCGATTTGCCCGTTTGGCCGCTCGATTTCGTCGTGAGGGAAGATATCGATACCGGCCCCGATTCCCGCTGGGTACAGACGGGACCGGCCGGGGGTGAACACGTCGTTACCGTCAGCCAACTGGGGGAGGAGATTACCGGAATCGACTTCTCCAACAAGCATTTTGCCCCGGGCAGGATCGAAGGTCAGAGATGGGACGACGCGAATGGTGACGGCGTAAAAGATCCGGGCGAAGGTTACGTCGGCGGCTCTTTGATTTACGTCGACCTGAATCATAACGGCCAGTTCGACGACGGTGAACCTTCGAGCGTGACCAGCCCGGCAGACGGAAGCTATTCGATCGAGATCGACTTCAAGGCGATGGGGCTGGTTACCACTCCTCTGCAGGTTGCCGGTACGCTGACCGCGCGGACAGCCGACTACCAGGGCGAGATCGACTTGGGTACCGCCGACCACGGGGTGCAAGTCTCCGACATAGTCGACGTCGCCTGGGAACCCGGCGGAGCACGCACCAACATGGTAGTGACCACGGTCACGGGCACGAAGATTATCGTTTTCGCCGGCGAAGGCGACGTCTTGCCCGCCCAAGACACGGCCGTGACTGCATCGGTGCAGTACGTCGGCGACTACTTCAACGTGCGTGAGGACGGTTCGAACCAGACCTACCCGGCGCTGTTCACCGTGAGCCATCCGATCGAGGGCGATTGGCGAAACCTGGTGGACTATAATACGCATGTGCCGTTGGCCGGGCAGGCTTGGGCGATGGCTGCCGTGGACCCGGCTACAGGCCGATTCGTGGTCTCGGGGGAAAACCTCCTGACCTTTAACATCAGCGCAGGGGATTACTATAACTTCTTCCCCGGATGGGGCGCGTATGAGGGTCCCGACGGATTGACGGACGCACTGTTTACCGCCGATGCACCAAACCTTGACCGGGTTAATCGCTGGTTTACGGATACAAATTTCGATGTTGGCGAGGCGAGTAAGAAACTTTTGCCCGACACATACGGCCCCGAGGCGAGATTCAATCACACCAATACCAATCTCGGAACCATTGCGGACGTGGTCAAGCTCGTTTTCTTGAGGCCGGACACCGTCGAAGTGGGGATGGGTTTAGCGGGGGGTGGGTACTTCTCTATGCAATTCGCGCACACGACGGCCGATCAGATTGGAAGTGGCCAGGGCCGGGTCTTTGTCGCCTCGCCGGGCACGCACGTGGTTGGCGTGGGACCGGGACAAACCGTCACCGGGCAAGACTTCGGCGGCACGGGCGGCGTTGTAAACAACCCCCCGGTGGTGGTGACGCCGATCGACGACGTGGCGGCCACGGAGAACGATCTGCCGGTGGCGGTCAACCTGTCCGGGGTGTTCGACGACGCAGACATCCCGCCCGACGCCCTGACTCTGACGGTCGCGGGCAATACGAACGCGGGGCTGGTGACCACCGCGTTGGTCGGCACGCAGTTGACGCTTTCGTTCGTGGCGAATCAGTCCGGCTCCGCCCAGATCACCATCCAGGCACAGGACCTTGTCGGGGCGACCATCACCGACACATTCCTGGTGACGGTCGATCCGCAGAACGACGCCCCGGTGGTGGCAACGCCGATCGACGACGTGATCGCCACCGAGAACGATCAGCCGCTGGGGCTCGACCTGTCCGGGGTGTTCGACGACGCGAACATCCCGCCCGATGTCTTGACTCTGACGGTCGCGAGCAATACCAACGCGGGCCTGGTGACCACGACGTTGGTCGGCACGGATCTGACGCTTTCGTTCGTGGCGGATCAGACCGGCACCGCCGAGATCACCATCCAGGCGCAGGACCTGGCCGGGGCGACGGTCACCGACACGTTCCTGGTAACGGTCGAAGCGGCGGCTAATACCGCCCCGGTGGTGGTGACGCCGATCGACGACGTGGCGGCCACGGAGAACGATCCGGCGGCGGTGGTTGACCTTTCCGGGGTGTTCGACGACGCGGACATCGGCGATGCGTTGAGTCTGACGGTCGCGAGCAATACCAACGCGGGTCTGGTGACCACGACGTTGGTCGGCACGGAGTTGACGCTTTCGTTCGTGGCGGATCAGTCCGGCACCGCCGAGATCACCATCGAGGCGATGGACCTGGCCGGGGCGACCATCACCGACACGTTCACCGTGACGGTCGAAGCGGCCGCCGAGCCGGCAACGGTCATGAAAAGCCACATCTTCTACAACAACTCGGACTGGGACCTGTCCGGAAACAACGCCGCGATTGCCACGAACAAGTGGGAACTGCTGCCCGGTGGTGTTGCTTCCTTCGCGAACTACACCAGTTACGAGAAGGGCATCAACGGCATCATGATCGACGTGGTCGGCCTGCCTGATGGGGCCAGCGTCGGGCCGGAGGACTTCCAGTTCCGCGTCGGCGGGGCCGGCGTTGGGACTGAGGATCCCGGCACGTGGGCCCTTCTTGCCGCCCCCGCGCCTACCATCACCGTCGATCCGGTGCCGGTCTCCGGCACGGGTCGCGACGGCGCAACCCCGTATCAGGATGCCGACCGGATCATCATCACCTGGCCGGACGGAGCGATCAAGAACCAGTGGGTACAGGTGACGGTGCTCGGCGGCACCGACTTGGGGCTGGCCGGGCCGGACGTGTTCTACTTCGGCAACCAGGTGGCCGAGACGGGCAACGGCATAGACGCGA
>DATLAN010000057.1:0-2194 GCA_035527455.1 Thermoguttaceae bacterium | reverse complement strand
GTTGAAGTACGTGATGAACAACCTCCGCGAGGGCGACCTGTTCAACATCGTGGCCTACGACAGCCAGATCGAGGCCTTCCAGCCCGAGATGCAGCGCTACAACGACGAGACCCGCAAACAGGCCCTGGGCTTCGTCGAGGGTCTTTACGCCGGTGGGTCGACGAACATCCACGCCGCGCTGACGAAGGCCCTCGGCATGATTCAGGATTCCAAGCAGCCGAACTTCATCATCTTCATGACCGACGGGCTGCCCACTGCCGGCGAGACGAACGAAGCCACGATCGTCGCCGCCGTGCAGGAGGCCAATAAGCTCCGCGCACGCGTGATCAGCTTCGGCGTGGGCTACGACGTCAACAGCCGGCTGCTGGACCGCCTTTCCCGGGCGAACCACGGCCAGAGCGAGTTCGTCCGGCCCAACGAGGACATCGAGGAGAGCGTCAGCCGGCTGTACAACAAGATCAGCTCGCCGGTGATGACCGACGTGGCCGTGAAGTTCGAGTTCGACGAAGCCAAGGTCGAACAGGGCGATCCGATCTCGCGGATGTATCCCAAGCAGGTCACCGATCTGTTCGAAGGCGAGCAACTGGTGATCGTCGGCCGCTACAAGAAGCCGGGCCTGGCCAAGGTGAGGATCAGCGGCAAAGTGGGCGACGATGAGCAGAAGTTCGACTTTCCCGTCGAGCTGACCGTCAAGAGCGACGACCAGTCGTACGCCTTCGTCGAGAAGCTCTGGGCCATGCGGCGGATCGGCGAGATCATCGACGAGATGGACCTCGGCGGCAAGAACGAGGAGTTGATCAAGGAACTGGTCGCGCTCTCGACCAAGCACGGCATCCTCACGCCCTACACGTCGTTCCTGGCCGACGAGGACGCGGCAGTCGGCGACCTGGCGGGCGCGGCTTTCGCACCGGCCGCCCGAAAGGCCGGGCTGGCGCTCGAGTCGCTGGAGGAGTCGGAAGGCCGATTGGCGTTTTCATCCCGCGAGTTGAAGAAGCAGCTTCTCGAGGCCCACCTGGCCCAACCGGCCCCGCCCGCCGAACCGGCCGACGGGATGATGGGCGGCGGCGTCCGGCTCCGCGATCTCCAGAAGGACGAGGACGTGGCGGTCCAGGCCGTGCAGGTCGTCGGAGCCAAGGTGCTCTACAAGCGGGGCAACGTCTGGTACTCGTTCGACGTGGCCAAGCAGGACGCCGCCGAGGTGGCCGGCAAGGCCAAGGTGATCACCCGGTTCAGCGAAGAGTACTTCGAGCTGGTCGGCAAGGCCGCACCGGCCGACGCCAAGGTCCTCTCCCGCCAGCAGGCCGGCGAAGAGCTGATGCTGGAAGTGGACGGGGAGGTGTATCACGTGAAGTAGGGGCGAGGGGCGAGGGGCAGATCATTCCGCTACTGTGTGAGTTCCGGTTCGCCTTGCCCGTCGATATTGAAATCAAAAACCCGGTACGTGCCGTCATCCACTTTCTTCACGGCAAACGTGCCCGGCAGATTGCCTTTCTTGGTGTATACGGCTTTGACGACGTATCGGTCCTTGCGTTCGATATACTTGCCGATGGTATACGACTTGATCTTCCCGAACTCCGCCACGGCTTCGCTCATACCGTCGTCGAACGCTTTTCTCTTGGCAGGGTTATCCTCGAGAAGTTTCCGGATCCTGCTGTCGGGATGATACAGCTTGAACAGCCGGTCCGTATCCACGGCGTTCCAGGCCGATTTCCATTCGGGCAGCAATTCTTCGAGGCCCTCCTTCGGCGTTTGTTGGTTGCCTGCGGCATTGTCCGTGACAAAGGACGCGGCAAGCAGAACGCACAGTGTGTGTAGTCCAGACATGTCAGCTCTCCAAATGCAATCTGACGCATTACAGCTCGTGTGTGTGGTCCCATCCGAAAATAGCACGCGGCGTTGGAAGCTGCGGGAATTGCCTCACTGCGGATGATTCAGATCGATCTTCTCACTTTCGGGGAGTCTGCATCGCCGTCAGCCGCTCCGGGCGGAAGCGATAGTCGGGCCACAGGGGGCAGTTCAGGTCGGTCCAGCACTTGACGGCCCGCATCTCGTTGGTGGTCAGCTTCGCCTCGTAGTGGTCCTTCTCCAACACCTTCCAGAGCTTGCTCTGCACCGTGCCGGACGAGCTGATAGGTCTTGTCGTAGGTCCAACTCGTTCGGGTGACGATGTCGGGGAAAAACAAAGACTCCCGAC
>DATLAN010000056.1:0-9530 GCA_035527455.1 Thermoguttaceae bacterium | reverse complement strand
GAACGAGCTGGTGGAGAAGGAGATCCCCCACGCCGACATGTTCGTCACGAAGCGGATCGACGTGGACAACGTCGAGTTCGAAGTGCAGCTCCCGCCGACGACGATCGAGAAGAAGTACGATCTGTACATCACGGTGCTACGGAAGTTCCGGCGGTATTGAGCGCGAGCGGCGCATTAAGCTTTGTTGTTGCGAATCCGCGAGCGGCTGGAGCGGGCGGTTACTCGGGGACGACGGTCACCAGTTCCTGGCAGACGGTTTCGAGTTGGGTAGCCGTGATGGTGGTCCGCTCTTCGGCAAACCCGATCAGCAAGGCCAGGTCGCAAAGCCGGTTGATTTGCCGGGCGATGCCGTGCGTCAGCCCGTACAGGGTGGGTAGCGCGTCGGATTCGATGATCGTTCGCGTGGCTCCGGCGACCTTCAGCCGGTGATTCACGTACGCGGCGGTCTCCGACTCGGTGAATGGGCGGATCAAGCACTTCACGCCCAACCGCTCCTCGAACTGCGGCATGCGTTCGAAGGTGGGCAGCAGACCCGTCTGGCCCACCAGGACCAAGGTCAAGCCCGGCCGCCCGGCCGACTCGAAGTTCAGCAGAAGCCGCAAGGTCTCGAAGGTTTCGGTGCTGCCCAGCAGGTGTGCCTCGTCAACGATCACCACGGCGTGGCGTCGCTCGTTGGTGTTGGCGGCGAGGAATCGCTCGATCCGGCGGATACTTTGCGGCACGCCGGAGCCGGCCGCCGAGGTGTCGCAGCCCTCCAACTCATCGGCCAGGTAGCTCGTCAGTTCGGCGCAGGACATTTGCGGAAACACGAGGTGGACGAAGGGCGCGAACCGTTCATCGAGCGAGTTGCGGAGCATTCCGGCCACCAGGGTTTTGCCCGAGCCGCTGGTACCGGCCAGCATGGCCCCACCGCGATGGTTTTCGATCGCGTAGCGCAGCTTCAGCAAGGCCGCCTGGTGCGACTCGCCGGGAAAGAAGAAGCGCGGGTCGGCGTGGTTCTCGAACGGCTTCTGCTTCAATTGCCAGTAGGATTCATACATGGTTTCTCAGTCCCGCACGAAGTTCTGGATGACCCCCACGAGTGGAATTCCGGCGTCCGAAAGAGCGTGTTGAAGCTCGGCCAGGCGTTGCGGGGAAGTGGCGCGGGCTTTGTGGACCAGCGCGACCGCATCGAGCCGGCCGGCAAGGGCACGGGGCCACGCGGGCCCGGCACCGCCGAAATCTTCCAGCGGGCCGGGATCGATCAACACCAGATCGTAGTTCGCCGCCAGCGTCTCGATGCCTTCGACCATGCGAGTTTCGACCTCGGCCGTTATGGTCGTTTCGGGAAACGGCTCGCACACCGGCAACAACGCCAGGCCGTTGTCGGCCGATTCGATGACCAGTTCCTCCAAGGGGACCCGGCCGGCCAGCGTTTCTTCCCAGCCCGACTCCGGCAGCAGTTGCAGCCGGCGAGCGAGCTTGGGTTGGGTCAAATCGGCGTCGACCATGACGACTTTGAAGCCCCGCTCGGCCAGTCGCTGTGCGGCACCGAGCAACAGGGTCGTGGCCCCTTCACCGCGTCGGCAGGCGCCGATCGCCAGGACCTTGCTTCCTTGAGTCATGGCCGCTTCCAGCGCATCGGCCACACGGTCCAATTCCTGCCCGGCTTGCCCGGCCAAGCGGCGACAGACCTTCGGCCAGTTGAAACGATCGACCTGGAGCATCGGCTGGAAGGACGGCGCGGGCGATTCGGCTGATGTGGTTTCTGCGGCGGCTGAATTGACTTCCACGGGCGGAACATCGTCTGCGGGCACTTCGATGTTCGGCGCCGTCGGGGCCAACGCCTCTGCGATGTTCTCGATGTGGGGTGCGGGAACTTTCGCGTTCCCGCTCATTGTGGTCAATGCCGGCGAGCTGCCCGGATCGATCCGGTGAATCACGTCGGCTTCCGTCTCGCCGAGTTCTTGCGGCCGGGGGCGTAGCGGCACGAGGGCAACAGGATGGGCGGTCCCGGCCGGTGTCTGGTCGATCGCCGCCAACAGGCCGTCGATCGACACGTCGACCGGAGTGCCCGTCGCTTTGCTGATCGGCACGTTTTCGGTCGGCGCGGTCGGCGCGGGCGAAGGGGCGACCCGGCGAGGTGTGTCCGCTGGGGGCACGTCTTGCCGCGTGTAGGCCTTAATAAACGCCTGATCCAGTGCCATGGTACGTCGTCCTGAGCGGAGGTTTCGTGATGATGCCTTCGAAGCGGGCCACACCCGGCTCACTCGTGAAATCCCACTGCTGGGGCCGGTTGGAATCGAAACCCGGTGGAACGCTTCTCGGATCGACCGGACCAACGGGCCGATCGCTGTCGGGGTATTGGCCGGGAATGGGAACGGCCTGGTCGTTGATTCTCATGGTTTCGTTCGTGCGTGCCTGCGGGGCGCCTGGTTCGCCTGGAGGCCACTGGCTCAGCGGCCAAGGCGTCAGACTGGCCGGCGAATTGACCGATGGCGGTTGCGTTTGCGGAGGCCAAGTGGGGGCCGGGGAATATCCCTCGCTGGGCACCGGCATTCCCCGGTTGTCCCACATGGTCTCGGTTGGCCGGCTGCCGACGTGCGGGACGGGTCTTTGCTCGTTGGGATTCGAGAGTTCCGGGAGTTGGGCGTCGGTCCAAGGGGGCGGCGTTTTCGACGGCTCGTAATTGCCGCCATCCGAACTCGTGCCAGTGAACCCCGGGCCTTGCAGGTTCTGGAAATCGAAGGACATTTCAGGCTGGTACGACTTTGAATCCGGTTCGTTTCGGGCCGTTTCCGCGTTGAAGGGCGGTGCCTTGGGAGCGTCCGGGGCCGTGGGCTTGCCGCCTTCGGCCTCGGTCTTTTTGTTGAGGATTCCCGGGATCACGAGCGACGGGATGATGGCGGCCAGGGCGATCACGGCGACTCCGCCCACCAGCAGTCTGGTCGCGAGTTTCTGGCTGATCAATCGGCCGTCGGAGCGGCGTGATTTCCGCGGGTGTCCGGGATCCTTCCCATCCAAATCGGGGATGCGTGCCAGCACTTCATCGCGGGATGCAGCACCGTCCTTCTCGATCGTCGATCGCGGGGCACCCGTCGCCGCCTCGGGCGCGGTCATCTCCACAGGGCCCCGTTGTTCGCTCATTTCACGCATGCTCATGCCCAGCTTCCCTTTCTGCCAGGTCGTCCCCGGCGCGCAGCGCGCACGGGGAACAGAATTGGTCCGTTCATCGAAGTTATCGGCATTGCCTGTAGGGGTCTTGAGTGTTGTAGTAGATCTAACGACCAGAAAGAACAAGACGGCGGGGTAATATGCGGTATATGGGGCGAATGAGAGGATTTGCACGGCGACAGCCGACGAAGGTATACTGATGCTTCCCACCAACCGACCCCAGGAGACTCCACCATGAAACCGCAAGTCGACAAACTCGTTACCTTTCCGTTTGTCTGTGTTGTCTTGCTCGGACTGGCAATCGGACATCTCAGTACCACACAGGTCCAGGCAGCGACCGGGGTCGCCCGGCCGAATGTGATTCTGGTGATGACCGACGACCAGGGCTACGGCGACGTTGGTGCCAACGGCAACACGATGATCCGCACGCCCCACCTCGACCGGCTTCACGGGCAGAGCGTTCGGCTGACCGATTTTCACGTGGATCCGACCTGCTCGCCGACGCGTTCGGCCCTGATGACCGGCCGTTACTCCAGCCGGACCGGAGTATGGCACACGATCATGGGGCGGTCGCTCATGCGGCGCGACGAGGTCACGCTGGGCGACGTTTTTGCCCAGAACGGTTACGCTACCGCGATGTTCGGCAAGTGGCACCTCGGCGACAATTATCCTCTGCGTCCGCAGGATCGAGGATTCCAGGAAGTGCTTTGCCACGGCGGCGGCGGCATTTCGCAGACGCCCGACTTCTGGGGCAACGACTACTTCGACGACCGGTATTGGCACAACGGCAAGCCCCAGCAATACACCGGCTACTGCACCGACGTGTTCTTCGACGGGGCCCTGCAATTCATCCAGAAGAACAAGGACCAACCCTTCTTCGCCTACATTGCCACCAACACGCCGCACGGACCGCTGAACGTCGCCGAGAAGTACAGCAAGCCGTACGAAGAGAAAGGCGTGCCGTCGTCGATGGCCAAGTTCTACGGGATGATCGAGAACATCGACGAGAACATGGGCCGGCTGTTGGCGAAGCTCGACGCGTGGGGGCTCGACGAGAACACGATCGTGATCTTCATGACCGACAACGGCACGGCCTCCGGCGTGATCGGCGGCGGGACGCCGAAAAAGGGCCCATCGCCTTCCGATGACGGGTGGAGAGGTTTCAATGACGGCATGCGGGGCCAAAAAGGATCGGAGTACGACGGCGGTCACCGGGTGCCCTGCTTCTTCCGCTGGCCCGCGGGCGGAATCGAGGGCGGACGCGACGTCGAGCAACTTTCCGCCCACGTCGACATCCTGCCCACGCTGTCCGACCTGTGTGGGCTGAAGCGGGACGAGCAGGTGAAGGTCGACGGTTCGAGCCTCGCGCCGCTGTTGCGAGCCGAGGCGACGTCCTGGCCCGAGCGGACCCTGTTCGTCCACTCTCAGCGGATCGAGCATCCCGAGCAATGGCGCAAGAGCGCGGTGATGACCGAACGATGGCGGCTGGTCAACGGTGCCGAGTTGTACGACATTCAGGCCGATCACGGACAAGCCGAGAACCTGGCGGCCGCGCAGCCGGAGGTCGTGGCCCGACTGCGCGAGGCGTACGACGGCTGGTGGGAGGGGCTGTCGGAGCGTTTCGACGAGTACGTCGAGATCGTGATCGGTTCCGACGAGGAGAATCCCGCGCGGATCACCTGTCACGACTGGCACGGGGAGAACGTGCCGTGGAACCAGGGGGCGATCCGTTCGGCGCCGGCGGCGAACGGCTTTTGGGCGATCGACGTGCAGCGTGACGGCACGTACGAGTTCACGCTCCGCGAGCAGCCGACCGAAGCCGACTTCCCGATCCAGGCGAACGAAGCGCGGCTGGAGATCGGCGACGTGGACGTGAGCGGGCCGATCGAGCCGGGGGCCACGGGCGTGACGTTCACCGTGGACCTCCGGGCCGGCAAGACCCGCATGGAGACCTGGCTGACCGACGCGAAGAGCGGCAAGTCCCGCGGGGCGTTTTTCGTCTATGTGAGACGACGCTAATAGGTTCCGCGCGGGAATAACCCGTACGTTTTTCAGCGAGGGTGGCACGCCCTGAGGAACGAAGGGCGTGGAAAACCTGCCCAACCACGCCCTTCGTTCCTCAGGGCGCGCCACCCAATTGGACAAGTTCGCTGAGGCGGAGACGTGGCTGCATCTCGCCCCAGCGAGATGGCTACTGTGTTCAGTCTTCCAGGACTTCTTTCTCTCGGGCCTTGGCGGCGTCGGTGGCCTTGGATTCGTACTGCTTGGTGAGTTCCTGGATTTCTTCCTTGACGTTGTCGCGATCGTCTTCAGAAAGGGCCTTGGCTTTCTCCGCCGCGTCGGCTTTCTTGTTGCCGTCGCGGCGGATGTTGCGGATGGCGACCTTGGCCTCTTCGGCCAGTTCCTTGACCCGGCCGACCATCTTGCGTCGGACTTCACCGGAGAGGGGCGGCACGTTCAATCGGATCAATCGGCCGTCGTTCTGGGGATTCAGCCCCAGATCGGCGGCCAGGATCGCCTTTTCGATGTCCTTCAACGTGCCGGGGTCGTAGGGGCGAATGACGATTTGCGTGGGTTCGGGGGCACCGACCGTGGCGATCTGCTTGATCGGGATGGGCGAGCCGTAGACGTCGACCTTCACCGAGTCGACCAGGCCCGGATTGGCCCGGCCGGTACGGATCCCGGCCAAGTTGCTCTTGAGATAAGCGATGGCTTTCTCCATCTTCTCTTCGATTTCCAGGAGGATATCGTCCGCTGTCATGGTCTACTCCTTCGTTCGATGGACCAGTGTGCCGATGCGCTCGCCGAGCACGGCCCGTTCGATGTTCCCCTCCTTTCGGAAGTTGAACACCAGGATCGGCATATCGTATTCCATGCACTTGGTGATCGCCTCGTGGTCCATCACCCGCAAGTTCTGGCGCCGCACGTCGTCGTAGGTCAACTGGCTGTAGAAGACCGCGTGGGGATTCTTTTCGGGATCGTCGCTGAAGATCCCGTCCACCCGGGTGGCCTTCAAGAGCACGTCGGCTTCGAGTTCCAAGGCGCGTTGGGCGGCAGCCGTATCGGTAGTCACGAAGGGGCTGCCGGTGCCGGCGGCGAGGATCACGAGGCGGCCCTTTTCCAGGTGTCGTCGGGCGCGGCGGCGGATGTAGGGCTCGGCCACGCCGTCCATGCGGATGGCCGTCATCAGCCGGGTATCGCAGCCGAGCGATTCCAAGGCGTCCTGCAGGGCCAGCCCGTTCATCACCGTGGCCAGCATGCCCATGTAGTGGGCGGTGGCTTCGTGGACGCCGGAGTTGCCGGCGCTGAACTGGGCCCCGCGGAGGATATTCCCGCCGCCGATGACGATGGCGATTTGCACGCCGTGTGCGGCCGCTTGGACGGTTTGCCGGGCGATGTGGATCACGGCGTCCATGCTGATGCCCCGTTCGCCGGGATGCACGAAGCCCTCGCCGGAGATTTTCAACACGACCCGCCGATGACGCGAACCGTCCTCGGACATCGAACCTACTCCTTCTCGAGTTCCCAGTGGATGAAGCGGATCAGCTTCATTCCTGCGTTCTTGGCCACCTGGTCCACGGTCGTTTTGCCGTCTTCGGCCTTGACGAAGACCTGCGGCAAGAGGCACCGCTCGGCATAGAAGTTCTGCATCCGGCCATCGACCATCTTTGCGATGATGTTCTCCGGTTTGCCGGACCCTCGGGCCTCTTCGCTGAGGATCTGGCGTTCCTTGTCGACCAGGTCGGGATCGAGATCCTCTTTGGCCAGCGCCGCCGGCCGCATGGCGGCGATGTGCATGCAGACGTCCTTGGCCAGTTCCGCGTTGCCGCCCTCGATCTGCAGCAGCACGCCGGATGCACCGTTGTGATGGGTATATCCGCCGCAAGAGGCGTCGATTCGCTCGAACCGCTCGAACTTGAAATTCTCGCGGATGCGGTTGTAAAGTTCGTCGTACTGTTTTTTCAGCGTGGCCGGAGCTTTCGACGGGGAAGGCTGGCTGAGCAACTCCTCGGGGGTGTCGGCCCCGGGGCCGGTGGCCAATTGGGTCGCCAGGTCGTTGGTCAGTTGGACGAACTCCGGGTTCTTGGCCACCGGAGCCGTTTCGCACTTCAGTTCGACGATGGCGCCGACTCCCGCGTCGATGTCGGTGTAGACGGCGATGCGTCCCGCCTTGGTCGCCCGGCCGGCCTGCTTCTCCTCCACTTTCTTGCCCCTTTTTCGCAAGAGTTCTTTGGCCATCTCTTGATCGCCGCCGGCCTCGACCAGCGCCTTCTTGCAATCCATCATGGGCAGGCCCGTCGCATCGCGAAGCGCCTTGACTGCCGCCGCCGTAATTTCTGCCATGGAAACATCTCCCGTGTGTATTCACTCTGCGTGGCACGAGGCCACAATCAAAAAGCTCGTTCCGATGCACGTGCCCAACGTGCCGACAAGAGTTCCTCGCCCGACCGCCCACCCGGCGCCCCGGCCACGTCCGGGACCTACTGCTCGCGGTCGCCCTCGGTGGAAACAGCCGCGGGGGCCTCTTCGGCCGGCTCTGCTTTGGCTGCACCCGACGCGACTTTGCCCGCCGCCACGGCATCGGCCAGGAGTGAGACGATCAACTCGATCGAGCGGATGCTGTCATCGTTGCCTGGAATCGGTAGATCGACGTCGTCCGGGTTGCAGTCCGTGTCGATCATCGCCAAGGTGGTGATGCCCAGTTTCTTGGCTTCCCGGATGGCGTTTTTTTCTTTCCTGGGATCGACCACGACCAGGCACTCCGGCAGCCGGTTCATGGTGCGGATGCCGTTGAGGTTGCGATACATCTTGCGATATTCGCGATTCAAGGCCGACTGCATCTTCTTCGAGTAGGCAGAGATCTCCTCGCTTTCGCGGAGCGCTTCCAACTCCTCGAGTCGGGAAAGCCGGCTGCGAATCGTGCGGAAGTTGGTCAGCGCACCCCCCAGCCAGCGATCGCTGACGTAAGGCATGCCGCAACGCCGGGCCTGCTGCTCGATCGTCTCGGCGGCCTGGCGCTTGGTCCCCACGAACAGCACCAGACTGCCCCCGGCGGCAACGCGCTGCAAATACTTCCGCGACCGCAACAGGCCCCGGATCGTCTCCCGGACGTCGATGATGTGGATCAAATTGCGGCGTGCATAAATATAAGGCCGCATTTTGGGGTTCCAACGGCTGGCACGATGGCCAAAATGGACCCCCGCCTCGATCAATTCCTTAACCAGAACGGTAGCCAAAATACGAATCCTTCGCTGAAGCACACCGGCGAAGTCCCCACCCAATGGTGTGGCGTCCGGCGTTAGGTCGAACGTTTCGGTCAGTACGGAATCTCCAGCCGCTCTGGACCGTTCAGGGCGGCAAACCCCACATTCTAGCAATCGGTTTGCGGCTCGTCAACCGGCCTATCGCCATCGGTAACCCAACTCACTGTAAGCGGTGAGTGGAAAATGGGGACTGGCTCCGAGCCGCAAATCGTGTGGAAGTCAGGGAAAAGCGCTGCCGGCTCGGTGCCTGTCCCCCTTTTTCACGGAGTTCCAGACTCACCGCCCGAAAAAGGGGACTGGCACCGTCGGCAGCGCGAAATAGCACTGAGAAATCGCGCCTCGACGGAGCCAGTCCCCATTTTCGGGCTCCCGCATTTACAGCTTGAGTACCCCCACTCACGATCGGGAAAGGTACTCCCCGGTTCGGGTGTCGACCTTGATCGTCTCGCCTTGGGCGAGATACTCGGGCACTTGGACGATCAGGCCGGTTTCGAGCGTGGCCGGTTTGGTCCGTGCGGTGGCCGAGGCGCCTTTGATGCCCGGGTCGCACTGCACGACCTTCAGTTCGACGGCCGTGGGCAACTGCACTCCGATGCACTCTGCGTTGTAGATCAGCACCAACACGCCGTCCAGCTCTTCGGTGAGATACTTGCTCTCTTCGGCCACGTCTTCCTTGGCCAAGGCGTATTGCTCGTAGTTCTGCTCGTCCATGAAGTGCAGATGGGCGGCGTCGGCGTAAAGATACTTCACCCCACGGCGCTGGAAGTCGGCCTCGTCGAGCGCCTCGCCTCCCCGCAACGTGATGTCGACCTTCTGCTTCGTGGAAAGGTTCCTGGCCCGAAACTTATAGAACGTGGCCGCCCCGCGTGCCGAAGGGGTCTGTACGTTGACCGACTCGATCAGGCACGGAGCCCCTTGATAGTTGACGATGTGACCGCGTTTGATTTCCTTGGCAATCATGGCTGTTCCGAATGACTACTGAGAGCCTGTGAAGCGATTGGTAGCGAAGGACTTTGCATATACCGCCCGCGCCGTGGGCTGGGAGGTATTCTTGACGCTTCCAGCACCGCTGTGAGCATGGTCGGATTGTTGACGGGGCTTGCCCCGTTGTGA
>DATLAN010000055.1:0-7294 GCA_035527455.1 Thermoguttaceae bacterium | reverse complement strand
GAAAACGCCCCCGCACTGCGTTGCGGGGGGTGATGGGATAAATGGGGAAGCGTGTGTAACGTTTCGCAGTCGATGAATATCGAATATCGAACAAGGAATGATGAATTGCGAAGGATTCCCGAATCTCTCGCCCCGTCACCCCCCGCAACGCAGTGCGGGGGCGTTTTGGATTCTCTAATCTCTTCCCCTTTCACCCCTTGCCCCTCGTCCCTCGCCCCTCGCCCCTATGCTGAAATCCACGCCAAATCGAACTTCTCTTTCCTCGAAGGGGCCTCGCACCCGGACGAGCTGGTCCGCCGGGCGGCCGAGCTGGGATACGCGGCGCTGGCGATTACCGATCGCAACAGCCTGGCCGGCGTGGTCCGGGCGCACGGGGCGGCCAAGGACCTGGGGCTGAAGCTGCTGATCGGGGCCGAAATCACGCCCGAGGACGCGCCGCCGGTGGTCTTGCTGGCGACCGATCGGGCGGCGTACGGGCGGCTGGCTCGTTTGATCACCCGGGGACGACGCCGCGCCGAAAAGGGCGAGTGCCGGCTTACGTTCGAGGATGTGGCCGAACACGCCGAAGGGCTGATTGCGGGGGTGGTTGCAGGGGAGAAGGAATTGCAAATTGGGAATTGCAAATTGCAAATTGCAAATTGGGAGGAGGTCTTCGGCGATCGCTGTTATCTGCTGGCCGAGTTGCACCATGGGCCGGACGACCGTGGACGGCTTGGGCGGCTGATCGACCTGGCCCGGCGTGCCCGGGTGCCGCTGGCGGCCACCGGCGACGTGCATTTTCACGTACCCCAGCGCAAGGCCCTGCACGACGTGCTGACGGCCATTCGCCACGGCACGACGGTGGCCACCGCCGGCGAACACCTCTTTCCCAACGCCCAACGCTACCTGAAATCTCCCGAGGCGATGGCCACC
The DNA here is from genome assembly GCA_035527455.1 of Thermoguttaceae bacterium. Classification (GTDB taxonomy): domain Bacteria; phylum Planctomycetota; class Planctomycetia; order Pirellulales; family Thermoguttaceae; genus DATLAN01. Next base: position 6,382 of record DATLAN010000055.1, on the reverse strand, counting down.
CTGTTCGCCGACGCGCCCGAGGCGATCCGCCGCACGGTGGAGATCGCCGACCGCTGCACGTTTTCGCTGGACCAGTTGCGGTACGAGTATCCCGAGGAGCTGGCTCCCCCGGGCGAGACCCCCAGCGAGTATCTCGCCCGGCTTACCTGGGCCGGCGCGCGGAAGCGTTACCCCGGCGGCGTTCCCGAAAAGGTGCGGCGGCTGGTGGAACACGAGTTGCGGCTGATCGACGAGTTGCACTACGAGGCGTATTTCCTCACCGTTTGGGACCTGGTCCGTTTCGCCCGAGGTCGGGGCATTCTCTGCCAGGGTCGCGGGTCGGCGGCCAATTCGGCGGTCTGTTACTGCCTGGGCATCACGTCGGTCGATCCGGACCGGATGGACGTGCTCTTCGAGCGGTTCGTCAGCCGCGAGCGGAACGAGGCGCCCGACATCGACGTCGATTTCGAGCACCAGCGGCGCGAGGAGGTGCTCCAATACCTCTACGAAAAATACGGCCGCGATCGCGCCGGGATGACGGCCGAGGTGATCACCTATCGCCCGCGCTCGGCGGTTCGCGACGTGGGTAAGGCGTTGGGGCTCTCGTTGGATCGCCTCGACGCCTTGGCCAAGCGGATCGAACATTTCCACCACGAGCCCGATCTGGATCAGCGGTGCCGGGAGGTCGGCATCGATCCGGAAAACGGACTGGGGCGGCAGTTGGTCGAGCTGGTCGATCCGTTGGTCGGGTTCCCGCGCCACCTTTCGCAGCACACCGGCGGGATGGTGGTGACCCGGGGGCCGCTTTGCGAGCTGGTCCCCATCGAAAACGCCGCCATGCCCCATCGGACCGTCATCCAATGGAACAAGGACGACCTGGACGAGTTGGGCATCCTCAAGGTCGATTGCCTGGCGTTGGGGATGCTCACGGCCATCCGCAAGTGCTTCGGGCTCGTCGAGCGGCATTACGGCAGGCGGCTCACCTTGGCCGACGTGCCCGAGGGCGACCAGCGCGTATACGACATGATCTGCCGGGCCGATACGATGGGCGTGTTCCAGATCGAGAGCCGCGCCCAGATGAACATGCTCCCCCGGCTGCGGCCGCGGTGCTTTTACGACCTGGTGATCGAGGTGGCTATCGTGCGGCCCGGGCCGATTCAGGGCAACATGGTGCATCCGTACCTGCGGCGCCGCAACGGCCGGGAGCCGGTCGCCTATCCCAACGAGGCGATCCGCCGCGTGCTGGGCAAGACGCTCGGCGTGCCGCTGTTTCAGGAGCAGGCGATGCGGCTGGCGGTCGTGGCGGCCGGATTCACGCCCGGCGAGGCCGATCAACTCCGCCGTGCCATGGGCGCGTGGCGACGGCCGGGCCTGATCGACCAATTCCGCAAGAAGCTGATCGACGGGATGCGGGCCAACGGTTTCTCCGACGAGTACGCCGAGGCGGTGTTCACCCAGATTCGCGGGTTCGGCGATTACGGATTTCCCGAATCGCACGCGGCCAGCTTTGCGTTGTTGGTCTACGTTTCGGCCTGGTTGAAGTGTCACTATCCGGCGGCGTTTGGCTGCGCGCTGTTGAACAGCCAGCCGATGGGGTTTTACGCTCCCGCCCAGTTGATCCGCGACCTCCGCGAGCACGGTGTGGAAGTGCTCCCGGTGGACGTGAACTATAGCGAGGGCGAGTGTACGCTGGAAGGGGCGGGAACCGTTGCGAAGCCGCAAGCGGCACTGTGTCTGGGATTCGACATGCTCCACGGGCTGCGTGCTGCGGATGCCGCACGGATCGTCGAGGCCCGCGGCGGACGACCGTTCGACTCGCTGGAGGATTTCGCCCGGCGGACGGGACTGAGTCGGGCGGTTCTTTCCCGGCTCTCCAAGGCCGACGTGTTCGGTTCCCTGGGGCTCAATCGCCGCGAGGCCCTTTGGCATGCATTGGGCCAGGACCAGAAGGAGTTGCCGCTGTTCAACTGTAGGGTGGGCACTGCCCACCAAGAACACACGGCAGACGCTGCCCACCAGAAACAAGCGGCAGACGCTGCCCACAAAACGGAACTTCCCCAACGGGAAGAAGCCGACAGCGTTTCGGTGGGCAGTGCCCACCCTACGTTGCCGCAGATGTCGCCGGCGGAGGAGGTGTTGGCCGACTATCGAACGGCCGGCTTTTCGCTGAAGGCCCATCCGATGCAGTTTCTGCGCGAAGAACTGGACCGATTAGGTGCGGTGCCGGCCGGGCGGTTGAAAGACTGGCCCGACGGCAAGCCGGTCTGCGTGGCCGGGATCGTGCTGGTCCGCCAGCGGCCTGGCACGGCCAAGGGCATCACGTTCGTCACGCTGGAAGACGAGACGGGCATCGCCAACTTGATCGTGCGTCCGGGCGTCTGGAAACGCTATCGCCAGGCCGCGCTGGGGGCCACGCTGCTCTTGGCCCGGGGCAAGCTGCAACGTCAGGGGCAGGTCATTCACGTGTTGACGACGGAGTTGGAGAACCTGTCGGATCGGCTGGGGGCGCTGAGTTCGCAGTCGCGGGATTTTTGCTAAGCCGCGAGCGGCTACATTGCTTCGACTCGGACGTCTTTGGCCCGTTGTTCGACTCTTGCCGGATCGAGCCGCCCGGGCAGCAATTCGCGGAGATTTTCGGCGGCGGCGGCCATGCCGAAGCGGACGGCGTCGAGGATCTCGCGGCCTTCGCGCGTGGCGTGGGCGATTCCGGCCGCCATGCAGTCGCCGCAACCGATCGGGTTGACGATCTTCTCGGCCGGCGGCGGGTGGAGACGAAAGGCGTCCGACTCGGACGTGACCCACACGGGCCCGGCGCCTTGCGTGACCACGACCCACTGAGCCCCCAGGCGGTTGAGCGACTGCATGGCCGCGCGCAACTGGACGTCGTCGTCGAGCGACCGGCCGACCGTTTGCGCCAACTCCTCACGATTCGGCTTGACCACGTAGGGCTTCAAGTCCAAGACCGAAAGCAGCCCCTTGCCGCGGAAGTCGAGCACGATGGGACAGGGCGTCTGCTGCACCAGTTCGCGATACAACGAGTCGGGCGTACCCCGCGGCAGCGAACCGATCAGCACGACGGCCTCCGCACGGGCCGCCTCTTCCGCATAGGCCCGGCGGAACCGGTCGATCTCCTCGGTGCTCAGCGGCCGGCCGTCTTCGACCAGTTCGGTCATGGCGCCGGTCATGCGATCGAGGATCGTGGTACACACCCGGGTGGCCGAGGCGGTTTCGACCCAGCGTCGCGGGACGCCCAATCGGGCGAACTCGGCGTCGATTTCCCGCAACGGAGGCCCGCCCACGGTGGCCAGCGTCAGGCTCTCGCCGCCCAAGTGATGGGCTGCAATGCCCGCGTTGAACACCTTGCCCGAGGCACACCAAAGGGCCTCCCGGGCACGATTCACTTCTCCGTAGCGGAACCCCTCGAAGACGAGAATCTGCTGCCAGGCGGGCGTCAGGCCGGCGGAAAGGATCACAGAAGGTCCTCCAGGATCTTCGTCAACTCTTCGTCGGAGAGTTCCCGCGGGTTGCCGCTCATGCTGCTGCCGCGCGAGTTCTTCACCAGGTCGGGAATCTGCTCGGCCTTCACGCCGAGTTGCGAGAGCCGCCGCGGGATGCCCACCCGGCTGCAAAGTGATTCGATCTCCTCGACGAGCGCGTCGACGGCCCGGGAGTCCGAAGCGAACGATTCCCGCGGGAAGACGTGTCGAGCCAACCGGGCGAGTTGTGCTTCGCAGACCACGCGATTCGTCCGCAACGCCGCCGGCAGCATCACGGCGCAGGCTTCGCCGTGCGGCACGCGGCAGACGGTCCCCAAGGCCGGTGCCACGCCGTGGGCCATCCCCAGGCCCGAGTTGGCCAGCGCCATGCCCGATAGCAACGCCGCATGCGACATCTTCTCGCGGGCCGGGCGCGAGGTGCCGTCTTCCACGGCCTCGGCAATCGCCGGCATGGCCAGGCGGAGTCCCTGCACGGCGAGCGCTTGGGGGATCGGTTGGGCCTTGCGCGAGATGTAGCTTTCGATCAGTTGGGTGATCGCGTCCATGCCGCTGGCGGCGGTCACGGCCGGCGGGGCACTGACGCACAGCTCCGGATCGAGCAACGCGATCCGCGGCACGAGCTGCTCGTTGCGAAGGCTCTTCTTGAACGGCGGGTCGTACGAAGAGATCACCGCGTTCCTGGTCGCCTCGGCGCCCGTGCCGGCGGTGGTGGGCATGGCCAGCACGGGCAGCGGCGGCCGGAGGATCGCCAGGTCGCGTCCGACCCCTTCGAGGTAGTCCTTCACCGAGGGGCTTTCGGTGTTGGTGGCCATGGCGGCGGCCGCTTTGGCCAGATCGACGGCCGCCCCGCCGCCGACGGCCAGCAGGAAATCGCCCGCCGCGACGTTCTGCTGCCGAAGCCGTGCCGCCACACGGTCCACGTCGGCCACTTCCGGTTCGTGGTCGATCGCGCCCAAGGGGACCGACTCGATGCCCTCGGCTCGCAGGATCTCGGCGATTTCGGCGATCACCGTCTCGCCGACCGCCGGCGGCAACCCGGAGATCAGCAACGCCCGGCGTCCGAGCGTGCGGGCGAGCTTCCCCACTTCGCTTCGCCGCCCCCAGCCGAAGACGATTCGCTGCGGGGCAATGAAGTCGTAGCGGAGTTCCGTGTCGGCGTTCATCGTATTTCTCCCGGTTGTCCGGTTGCCGGGGGTGCACTATAATGGCGGGAGATCTTCCTCCCCCAACGCGACCCTTGGCCGCAACCAAACGGCGGGCAAGCCCGCCCGCTAAACGTTTTTGTCACAACATCTCCCACCGCAATCATGCGAACGCTGCTCCATCTGTTGGCTATCGTGATTCTATCCGAAATCCCGGCCGTGACAACGACCGCGGCCGACGTGGAACCGCTGCTGAAAACCCTCCAGGCCGTGGGGCCCGAGGGGGCCGGGCACCGCGAGGCCGCCCTGGCGTGGGAACAATTGGCCGAGGCCGACGTCGCGGATCTGCCGACCATCCTGGCGGGACTCGATCAGGCCGGACCCCTGGCCGCCAACTGGATCCGCACCGCCATCGACGCGATCACCGAGCGCGAACTGGGCCGCGGTGGCCAACTGCCCGCCGCCGAACTCGAACGATTCGTGCTCGATACGCAGCACGTCCCACGAGCACGACGGTTGGCCTATGAATGGCTCTGCTCCGTGGATCAGACCGCATCCGCGCGTCTCATCCCCCGCATGCTCGACGACCCCAGCCTGGAATTGCGCCGCGACGCCGTCGGGCAATGGATCGAGAAAGCGGCCTCGCTGGAGAAGTCCGGGAAGAACGAGCAGGCTTTGGCGACCTACCAAGAGGCGTTCGCCGCCGCCCGTGACCTCGACCAGATCAAGCTGCTGGCCGGGCGGATCGGCAAGCTCGGCGGTTCGGTCGATCTGCCGCGGCACTTCGGGTTTCTGGTCCACTGGAAGCTGATCGCCCCGTTCGACAATACGGACGAAAAGGGCCACGATGTCGTCTACCCGCCGGAGAAGGAGATCGACCCGGCGGCATCGCTCCCGGGCAAGCACGGCCCGGTCCAGTGGATCGATCACACGACCGACGACGCGTACGGAACCATCGATTTCAACAAGGCCTTCCGCGAGGAAAAGGCCGTGGCCGGATACGCGACCACCGAGTTTCTCTCCGAGAAGCGGCAGGAGGTCCAGTTCCGGCTGACCACGCTCAACGCGGTCAAACTGTGGCTCAACGGGACGCTGATCGACGAGCACGTCATCTATCACGCCGGTTCGGAGCTGGATCAGTACGTCAGCACGGGCGTACTCCAGCCGGGACGCAACGTGATCCTGGTCAAGGTCTGCCAGAACGAGCAGACGCAAAGCTGGGCCAAGACGTGGCAGTTCCAGCTCCGCGTCTGCCTGCCGGATGGAACGGCCGTGCTTTCGAGCGATCGGGATCAATAACGCACCGAGAAGGACAGGCATGAGATCGACATTGCTTCAACTGACCTTGGCCGTGGCGGCCGTTTGTGGTTTCGCCGGCGGAGATTGGCTCCAATTCCGCGGCAATGACGGCACCGGTGCGAGCCCGGAGACGAACCTGCCGCTGACGTTCGACGCGAAGACGAACGTGGCGTGGAAGGTGCCGCTGCCGGGCCGGGGGCCTTCCAGTCCGATCGTCGTTGGCGGCCGCGTGGTGGTCACGGCCTCCAGCGGTCCGAAAGGCGACCGGCTGCACGTGCTCTGCTTCGACGCCGAGTCCGGCAAGCTGCGTTGGCACCGCCAGCTTTGGGCCACCGGCCACACGGCCTGCCATCCGTTCGGCGCGGTGGCCACGTGCACGCCGGCCAGCGATGGCCGGCGAATCTTCGCTTTCTACTCGTCGAACGACCTGGCCTGTTTCGACCTGGACGGAAACCTGAAGTGGTT
>DATLAN010000054.1:0-2165 GCA_035527455.1 Thermoguttaceae bacterium | reverse complement strand
GGCATTGGCCGAGAAGGCGGGCGTGCTGATCACCCCCAACCATTCGGCCCATGCCGATCCCGACGCGATGTACGCGGCGGCAGACGAGGTGGGCCGACCCTTCTACTTCATGTCCACCTGGCACGTCTTCGACTCGCACGGACTCATCGGCCGACGGGTCCTGCAATGGCACGGCGCGTTCAGCGTGGACCGCGAAGGGGCCGACCTGCAGGCGTTCAAGCAGGCGGTGAAGATCGTCGAAAAGGAACCCCATCCGCTGGTCATCTTTCCCGAAGGAGAAGTTTATCACTGCAACGATCGGGTGACCCCTTTCCGTGAAGGGGCGGCGGCCATCGCCCTGACGGCCGCAAAAAGGGCAAAACGCCCGGTGGTCTGTGTGCCGTGTGCCTTGAAGTACCGATATCTCGAAGACCCGACGGACGAGTTGCTTCGTACGATGGACGAGCTGGAGCGGCAGATCTTCTGGCGACCTCGCCCGGACCGGCCGCTCTACCAACGGATCTACGAATTCGCCGAGGCGATTTTGGCGCTGAAAGAGATGGAGTTCCTGGGCAAGGCCGCCGCGGGTCCCTTACCCCAGCGGATCGACGCCTTGGCGTGCGAGATCCTCCACCGGCTGGAGCAACGAAACGGGGCGGATCGGCAGGACTGCACGATCCCGGAACGGGTCAAGACACTGCGCCGCATCTCGCTGGAGCAGTTGGAGAACGTCGAGGAAAACGATCCTCGCCACAAGCAACTCCACGACGACCTGGACGATCTGTTCCTGGTCGTCCAGTTGTTCAGTTACCCGGGAGATTACGTGGCCGAGCGGCCCAGCATCGAACGGCTCGCCGAAACGTTGGACAAGTTCGAGGAGGACGTCTTGGGCAAGTACAGCGCGGCCGTCCGTTCTGCTCGCGAAGTGACGGTCCAGTTCGGCGAGCCGATCGCGGTGCCGTCCACCCGAAATCGGAAATCGGCCGCCGGGGAACTCACGGACACACTGGAGCGGCGGGTTCAAGAGATGCTCGATGGGCAGACGCAAGCCGGGTAGTGGTACGACTACCGATCAAGGTCGGGCACCACACGGCGACAATGTAGCTCGTCTTAAGATCCACTGCCTGACATGAACCGACAGTCGCGCCCCCCTACTTGCCTGCTTGGCATCGCTCAGCCGCTGTGCAATAATCGGCAAATCTCTCCAAATCGTCAAGAAGACCCCTTGACACATTCAAACTACCATGGTAGTATTACCGCAGTAGTCAACCGCAGGCAGCGCACAGGACGCCGGAAAGCCAATGACCGAGAAGCGAACCTATCGGCTGGGTGACCTGCAATTGCGGATCATGAGGGTCCTCTGGCATTCCGCCTCGGCCAGTGTCGCCGAGGTGCAGGAGGAACTCGGCCCCCAGCAGTTGGCCTATACGACCGTTGCCACCATGCTTCGGAAGATGGAGAATCGGGGGCTGGTGCGGCACGTCGAAGAGGGGCGGAAGTTCATCTACGAGCCGGCCGTGACCGCCGAGGACGTCACCCGAAGCATGGCCGACGACCTGGTCGACCGCCTTTTCGAAGGGAGCCTGGCCGAGACGGTCAGCCACCTGCTGCAGACGCGAGAGGTCGGCCCGACGGAATTGGCACGGCTGGAACGGTTGATCCAAGAGCACAAGCACCAGCGATGATGCGTCCGGAACTGAACCATGCACAGCGACTTGGCACCTGAGTACGGTTTGTGGTTGGAATCGGTGGTCGTGTTGGCGGCCGGCACGGTGGTGATCGTCGGTCTGGCCGTGTTGGTCTCCCGGCTGGTCGGCTCGGCCGTTTGGCGGCGGACGATCTGGCAAGTTGCCACGCTGGGGCTGTGGGGACTGGTGCTGGTCGAATGGACCGGCACCGGCGCGGGGCTGGTGCGGCTGTGCTCTCTGCACGCGCAGACAGCGGAAACCACAACGGCCGCGCTTCCCGCGCCCGTGGACCAACCGGCGGAAAAACCTTCGCCCGTCGTTGCGGCGAAGCGTTCGGTCCAGCGGCCACGCGGTATTGAATTGCCGACGTTTTCGCCCGGCATGGGCGAGTTCACCGGGCCGGGTCTTGCGGCATTTACGGACATTGGTCCGGTGCCGGCCGAATCGTGGGACATGGCCCCGTTCGGCGAGTTCGATTTCGGCCGGGAGGACGGCTAC
>DATLAN010000053.1:0-34788 GCA_035527455.1 Thermoguttaceae bacterium | reverse complement strand
CGGCGTCCGTGGCGTATTCCGCGTCGATGGCGAACATCGCCCGGGCGAACAGCTCGGCCAGTTCGGGAATCTCCTCGGCCAGCCGGCTGCGGAGTTGGCCGATGGCGGCGCCGGGCGGCAATTCCACCTCCACCACGTCGCGGCCGGCGGCCTGTTTCGCCACGGCAAACAATCGCACGCGCACGTTCATGTGACGATCAACTCCTGTCTCGGCGCGCTGAGGAGCCGTTCGACCTCGGGCATCAAGCCGTAGGCCAAGGCGAGCAGTTTGATCGGATGGATGGTCGGTTTCGTGGTGCCCTGTTCCATCTGGATCTTGCAGGTGCTGCACTCGGTCACGCCCGCCTGAATCGCCGGGTCGCGGAGCCGGGAAATCAATCGCCATCCGGCCCGAAGGCTCTGGCGGTAGTTCTTGCGCATCAGTCCGAAGGTGCCGGCCATGCCCGAGCACCCGGCTTCGAGATGCTGGACCCTCAGACCCGGGATCAACCGCAAGAGGTTTTCGCCGGGCGAGCCGACGTCCAGGGCCCTTAAATGACAAGGCTGGTGATACCCGAGCGTGGCGTTGATCGGCTTGAGGTCGAGTTGCAGCTTGCCCAAGGTGTGCAGTTTCCAGAGGTAAGTACACGCCTCGCCGCTGTGTTCGGCGACCAGCCGGGCGTCGTCATCGTCGACCAACTGGGGATACTCGTGGACCAGGCACAGCGCGGCCGACGGTTCGGTGGCCACGACGTGGTATCCCTGCCGAACCGGTTCGGCCAACAGGGCCAGGTTGTGCTGGGCCAGGCGACGCGCGAGATTCAGGTCGCCGCGAGCCACCGAGGGCATGCCGGCCGGCTTCTGCCGGGGAGGCACGTAAACGGCCACCCCGTTGTGCTCCAACACGGCCACCAACGCTTCGGCCAATTGGGGATCGTGATGGTTGGCGTAGATGTCTACGAAGTAAACCACTTTCCGGCCGCTGCGCCGTTTGGGCCGGGTGAGCCGGCGCCGGGCCGCGCGGCGGAGAAAACTCCGCGAGGCCACCCGCGGCAGCTTGCGCCCCTGAGCGATGCCCAGGGTCTTCTCCATCAACCATCGCATCTGCCGATTACCGATGGCCCAATTGGCCACGGGACCGGCCAGGCTGCCCAGCTTGCCCAACAGATCCAGGTGCGTCATCACCCAATCGGCCAGCCGCAGGCCGTTGGCTTCCACGTACGCGGACTTCCCTTCGTGCATCATCTTGGGCACGTCCACGTGGGAAGGACACTCCAGCCGACAGGCGTGGCAGTGCACGCACAGATCGGCCAACGCCTTGAACTGGTCGTTGGTAAGGCTGCTCAGTTCGATGGCCCCGGTCAACACGCCGCGGATCAGGTTCGCCTTGGCCCTCGGCGACGACTCTTCGGCCGGCAACGCGCGAAAGATCGGGCACATCCGCACGTTGGCCGCCTGCGAGCGGCATTCGCCGCAACGGTTGCACGCCGCCGCGGCCGTGGACACCCGTTGCGGGTCCCAGTTCAACTGCAACTCGACCAGGTCGCGCATCTCGGGCGATTCCGACTCGGGAGATTCGGCTTCGGCGGGCCGGGACTCTGCTTTCATCGCGGGCATCAAATCTCGCGTCAGCAGATCGGGATCATTGCCCACGACCTTGCCCGGGTTGAGCAAGTTCTGGGAATCGAAAATCTGCTTCACCCGGCGAAACACATCATGCAGGGCACCAGCTTGTCGGGGGATGAAGGAGGTGCGGCTGAGCCCACAAGCGTGTTCGCCGCTGATCGTGCCGCCGACGTCGAAGACCTCCTCGTAGAGTTCCTCGGCCAGGCGGCGCATTCGCCGCACTTCGCCCGGTTGGGTCAGGTCGAGAAACGGCTCGATGTGGAGCTGGCCCTGCACGGCGTGGACGAACAACGAGGCGATCACGCGGTGACGCTTCAAGACGTTCTGCATCCGCGGCAGGAAGTCGGGCAGCGACTCGGGAGGAACGGCGATGTCCTCGACCACCGGCACCGGCCGGCTGCCCCCTCGCATTCGCCCCGACGCCGGCGGCACCTTCTTGGCAAGGCTCCAAAACAGCTCGGCCTCTTCCGGGTCGAACGCCTGGCGGGCGCCGAACGCCAGCCGCTTGCCGTGCCAGATCTCATCGACCAGCCTCTGCAGCCGGTCCCGCACCTCCAGCGGCTCGTCTCCTTCCTGTTCGACCAACAGGACCGCTTCGGTCGTCGGCGGGATGAGCACGTCGAAGCGCACTTGGGCCTCCCGGGCGAGGCTCAGATGCCGCCGGTCCATCAAGTCGCACGCCGTGGGGCCGAAGGGCACGATCTCCCTTGCCGCCCGAGACGCCTTATCGAGACTGTCGAACAACAACAGCGCGACCCCGCGCTGCCGCGGCAGAATCTCCGTGGCCAACGTCGCTTCGGTGATCAACGCCAAAGTCCCTTCGGAACCGGTCAGCAGCCCGGCCAGATCGAGATGATCTTCGCTGAGCACGTCCGTCAGGTGGTATCCACAGCGGTTTCGTGGACACTTGGGTTGATGGCGAAGAATCGTGTTGGATTGTTCCTTCAGCAGCGAGGCCAGCCGGTTCACGAGTTCTCGTTTGCGCGGATTTTCGTCACGACTGATGCCGCCGACCAGCGGTTCGCGTCCCAACTCCATCTGTTGCCCGTCGGCCAGAACCACCTGCAGACTGCGGACGTGGCGGCGCACGGAACCGTATTTCGGCCACCGGCTGCCGCCGGCGTCGACGGCGATCATGCTGCCGACCGTCGTCACGCTGGGGATCGTCGGATCGGGCCCGAAAATCCGCCCGCGCCGTTGCAGTTGAGCGTTCAGACGCTCGTACACCACCCCCGGCTGCACGCGGACCGTGTCGGCGTCGGTACGGATGACCCGGCGAAGGTGCCGCGAGAAATCGACCACCAGTCCCCGTCCCAGCGATTCGCCGGCCACGCCGCTCCCCGCACCGCGGGCGTGGATGGGAATTCCCTTTTCGGCGGCGTACTGCACGCAAGCGACCACGTCGGCCGTCGAGCGAGGTCGCACCACGCCCAGCGGCTTGATCTCGTAGATGCTCCCGTCGCTGGCGTAGAGTTGCAGGTAGATGTTCTCGCAGTACACGTCCCCGGCGATCAACCCGCGAAGATCGTCTTGAACCCGGTCACGTTGTTGGTCGAACTGGTCCATCTCAATGCGAACCTGCCGACAAGACTCGAATCATTCGCAGCAACCTCCAAAGACCAAGTAACCTAAACCGTTCCGCCGCGGCGATCCCCGTAGATCAACGTCATGATCTCCGCCCGGGTGGACTGACGCGAACGGAACAGACCTTTCATGGCCGACGTGACGCAGACGCAGCCGGGCTTGCGCACCCCGCGGATCGTCATGCACGTATGGACCGCCTCGATCACCACCGCCACGCCGCGGGCGTTGAGTTCCTCGACCAGCAGATTGGCGATTTGCTCGGTCATCCGCTCCTGGACCTGCGGTCGCCGGGCAATGTCCTCGACCACCCGGGCCAGCTTGCTCAATCCCACCACGCGGCCATTGGGAAGATAGCCGATGTGGGCCTTGCCCATGAACGGGAGCATGTGGTGTTCGCACATGCTGTTGAAGCTGATGTCGCGGACCAGCACGACTTCGTCGCACGTTTCGGTGAAGAACTTCTTGAGGTGCTCGCGAGGATCTCCGTGCAAGCCGCCGAACATCTCGCTGTACATTCGGGCCACGCGGGCGGGAGTCTCGCGGAGCCCCTCCCGATCGGGATCTTCGCCCACGGCCAGCAGGATCTCACGCACCGCCCGCTCGATCCGCCCCACGTCGATCGCGCGCGCCGGCTGTTGTTCGCCTTGGTCGATTTCGTCCAGCAAGCTGCCGTCTACGGTTTGGGGCGTGTCGATGCGGGATGCCATGGGTGGAATACCTGGATTGGGGGAAGCCAAATAGTTATGGTAAGAGCCTTGCGGCAAGCGGTCAAGCGGGGGAGGTTCGAGCGGGACACCCTCAATTCGCGCTGAACTGGGGCGGGAACGGGATCGCGCCGGTTTCGGCGGGTTGCTCGGCGACGGCCGCCAGGTGCGCAAGCAACATCTTGCCGCGACGGTGCACGTCCGACTCGGACAACAACGCCGCCTTCGCGTCCAGATCGATCTGGAGCATGTAACCGAGCACGTCGGTCAGGACGCCCAAGGAAATGTCCGATCCGAGCAGTTGGTCGATTTGTTCATGGGCATCGGGCAAGACGGGGAGGATTCTTATGAAGGCGTTGCGGAGTTGCCCCCGCAAAGCACGCCGTGCAGCCGCCTGCTCGGGAGGGTCGTAATCTTCGCATAGCTCGACTTCCGCCTCGCGATAGCTCCGCAACGGCTCCAGTTCCCGCACCAATCGCACCCGGCGCAGCCCCAAGACCAGCACGTTGTAGGTGCCGTCGTCCAGCCGGTGATGCGTCGTGACCCTCGTCAGGCAGGCAAACCGGCGCAGCGGCGGACGCCCCTCGTAGTCGCTCTGCCACCCCGGCGCGAGAACCGCCATGGCGATCAACCGGTCGTCCCGCAACGCGTCTTCCAGCAAATCGCGATAACGCGACTCGAACACGTGCAGCGGTTGCATAACATGGGGAAACAACACAAGGTTGGGCAGGGGGAACAGCCGTACCTTTCCCGCGAACTTTTCAAGTAAAAACGACATGTCCTCGAAGGTCGACATACCGGATCGTTCCCAACTCAGCGGGGATCGGACACGGGCGGCGGTTCGGCCCGGGTTCGTCAGGCGCGTGAAGAAAAAACCGACCACCTTCCATTTTACCATTATAGGCGACCCCATTCGCCAGGGCCAATTCGTTAGCGGTTATCCACAAGCGAGTTGTGGAGCAACCTGTTAGGGTGGATACTTGACACACGGCGTCGAGTTGGGCGAGAATTACCCGGTTGCGAGAGTGTACCGCTTTCCAGGATCTCATACCCCCCGCAACGCGATCAGCCTGGCCAAGGTGCGAATGTGGCCGTCACTACCGGTGCAAAACGACACGCTGCCGATATCCTGCGACGCTTGCGCCGCCAATATCCCGACGCCACCTGTTCACTCGATTTCGATACCCCGCTGGAATTGCTGGTGGCCACCATTCTATCGGCCCAGTGTACCGACGAGCGGGTGAACAGGGTCACCAAGGACCTCTTCGCGAAGTACCGCACCGCGACCGACTATGCCGAGGCGCCGCTGAAGCAGTTGGAGCGGGACATTCAGAGCACCGGCTTCTTCCGCAACAAGGCCCGGAACATCCGCCGCGCTTGCCGGAAGTTGGCCGAACGATACGGCGGTGAGGTGCCCGAGAAGATCGAGGACCTGGTCGAACTGCCCGGCATCGGACGAAAAACGGCCAACGTGGTCCTGGGAACCGCTTACGGAATCGCTTCGGGCGTGGTGGTCGACACGCACGTGGGACGGATCAGCCGGCGGCTGGGACTCTCCGCAGAGAAAAACGCGGAGAAGGTCGAAAAGGACTTGACGGCGTCGATCCCGAAGACGGAATGGATCGCGCTGAGCCATCGGATGATCCAGCACGGACGTCGCATCTGCACGGCGCGAAAGCCCAAGTGCGACCAGTGCCCGCTGGAGCCCGTTTGTCCTCGCATCGGAGTGGAAACCGAATAGCCGCTTGCCCCATAGCACCTGAAGTCAACACACGAAAACCCATCCACGCATCACCATGATACTCTCCGGTCACGAGATCCAAGCGCAATTGGGCCAGAACATCGTCATCGACCCGTTCGACGAGTCGAAGCTCAATCCCAACAGCTACAACCTCACGCTGCACGACGAGTTGATGGTTTACGAGGAAGTCGTGCTCGACATGCGCCGGCCCAACCGCGTGCGGCGATTGACGATCCCGCCGGAAGGTCTCGCGCTTCCGCCCCATCAGCTCTTCCTGGGCCGGACCGTCGAACGCACCGAGACGCACAACCTGGTGCCGATGATCGAGGGCCGCTCGTCGGTCGGCCGGCTGGGACTCTTCGTCCACGTGACGGCCGGGTTCGGCGACGTGGGGTTCTGCGGCTTCTGGACGCTGGAGATGTTCGCCGTCCAGCCGGTCCGCATCTACCCGGGCGTGTCGATCTGCCAGATCTTCTACCACGACATTCGCGGCACGTTCACCGAATACGCCAGCGACAAGTACCAGCACAACACGGACATCCAGCCCAGTCTCCTCTTCAAAGAACTCGCTCCCCACGGCGGCGAAGACCCCCAAATGCAACTCCCCTTCGGTATCGAGCGTCCCCAAGGCTAGCCGCTTGCGGCTTCGCCCTTCTGCGAAGAGTGAACGTCGGGGCTCTTGCTGGGACCATGCTGAAGTAGTACAATAAGATGTCAGTATTGTGAATAGGAGTGGCCCGACATGAACCCTCCCGCTCAAAAAGTGCTCGAAGACGCCCTTCGACTCCCCGATAGCGAGCGAGCGGACCTGGCTGCCTCGCTGATCGACAGCCTCGACCCGAAGTTCGACGAAAACGCGCAGTCCGCCTGGGATGCGGAGATTCAGCGCCGTGTTGTCGAGCTTTCCAGCGGATCAGTGAAGCCGATTCCCTGGCCTGAAGCCCGCCGCAGGATTCTGAATACTCCCGATGAGTCGGCCAACGCTTGAGATTCATCCGGAAGCGATCGAAGAGGCCCGCGCTGCGCGCCAGTGGTACCATGAGCACAGCCCGGCCGCTGCTGATGCCTTCGTCGCAGAACTTGACGCGGCTATCGAACGTATCCTCGATGCACCAGACCGATTCCCGGTCTATTTGGCGGGCACTCGACGTTATCTCATGCACCGTTTTCCCTACATTGTGGTATACCACCAAGTTCGAAGTACCGTGCAGGTTATCGCCGTCGCACATGGCAAACGCAAGCCCGGCTACTGGAAATCCAGGTCGAAAGAGTGAGGCAGGCACGAGGGAGATTCGGGTCAGCCGATTGTTGACGCGCGAGCCGCCGCGGCCGCCGCTATCAACGATACCCGACGTAGTGCAGCGGCGCGGCCGAACTGGGGGCGATCACCGAGTCGTGCACGTGCACGCCCGCATCGACGACGCCGTTGTCGTTGGCGAAGAAATCGTCGGCCTCGTCGAAGGGCCTCGAACGGACCACGAACCGCACGTGGCCGTCTTCGAAGAGCACGTTCTGGCCCTTGCCGCCGTGGTTGAAGCTCTGCAGGGGCGACCGATCTTCCAGGGGAACGTCGGCCATCAAGGCGAAGTCGGATCGTCCGAGGTTTTTCGTGAAACGGTACACCCCGTCCTGCACGTGGCCGAAGCTATAGCCGTAGCTTCCTCCCATCGTGGACCGCAGCACGAGAAGGCGGTCGCCCGTGGCCTCCTGCAACTCGGCAAGCGACGGGACCTCGGCGGACGATTGACCGGCCATCGGCGAGCCCGGGCAGACGACGCGTGACGTCTCGGGCAACAGACCGCTATCCTTGAGAATCGCAGCGTAGATCCCCGCCGCCGACAATTTCCCTTCGGCCGGCACTCCCGGGAAATAGCCGTCGTGCCGGTCGCCGTATTGCGTCAATGCCCGGCCGAGTTCGAACAGATTGTCCTGGCACGCCGTCAGCCGCGAGTGGAAGCGGCTGCTTTGGATGGCCGGAATGATCAGCAGCGAAGCCGCCACGAACACACCCACCGCCACCGCCACGTCGACCCAACGGACGTGCCCCGTCCCGCTTGGCGGTGACGACTCCGGACTCATCACGCCCGGACCGACGGACACGGCAAGGGGCCTTCGCGGGCGAGCCACTCGATGCACCTGCACGGCTACCAGCCGACAGGTCCGTTCGGCCAGACCCGGCGGCGGATCGAAATCCCGCCGCACGGCCCGAAGCGGCTCCAGCCGCCGGCGGATATGCTCCAGTTCGCTGCGCAGCCGCGCATCGGTTTTCAGGCGCGCACCGATCGACTCCTCTTCGCAGTCGTCCAACGCGCCGAGCAAATGGCCGAGCAATTGCCCTTGCACGGAATCTGTCATTTTGGAAGGTGGGTGTGGGTTAGCGTTTCGCTAAGCTTGTGGATGGCGGCGTGCAGTCGGCTCTTGACCGTTCCTACGGGGATCGACAGTACTTCGGCGGCCTCGCGATATTTCAGACCCTGGAAGTAAACCAGGATCACGACCTCTCGGGCCGTTTCGGGAAGCTCGTCCACGGCCTGAGAAATCAGCTCGCACGTCTCGTCCGACTCGGCCTTTTCGACCGGTCCCGGTTCCGGGCTGTCGAACAGTTCGATCAATCCTCCCCCGTCGTCCGACGGGTTCGCCGAGGTGTGGCGGTCGAGGCTGACCATCCGGTGTCGCCGATTTCGGCGCCGCAGGTCGATGGCCTGATTGGTGGCCACCGTGTACAGCCAAGGACGTACCCTCCGGCCGGGTTCGAACTGCTCGCATTTCAGGTGAACCTGGAGGAAAGTCTGCTGAAACACATCCTCGGCCATTTCGGCATCACCGACGTAGTGCCTCAAATAGCCGTAAAGCTCCCTCTCGTATCGATGGACCAACTCGTCGAATGCGTCACAGTCCCCCTCGGCGCGGTATCGGAGCAGGAGTTCCTCGTCCGTTCGGGTGTGCTCCGCGCCGGGACTCGTAGCGCTTGGCTGCAATTGTTCAATTGTGCCGTTCATTTTCAATACGTGTTTCAGAGGGAAAGGGTTCGGCCCCACCCAGAAAAACCGGTCCGCCGGCCGCCCGGGAACGAAGTCTCGGAGCCACTTTTGCCCGCTTTCTTAAGCGTCGCGCCGCAGATTCTCACGGCAACCCACCTTCCGGGGTTAGATCAGTGTTCCGAATGTCCCGGTGTCCGACTTTCTGACTTAGAGCAACTGCCGTGCCCAAGAGCACCGATTGCCCGGGAAATCCTGCCGATCGCCAATCCTCCTCGGCGGCAACGCCTTCTGTGGCAATAGGTTGGGAGTTTTTCCGGGACTCCGAAAACTGCCGTCAACGGAGAGGGCCGGAAGTGAACATTATGAAAGTTTTTCCGGTGATTACAGACTCGAACTGTAAGCGGTCAGTGGAAAAAGGGGACTGGCTCCGAGCCGCAAATGGTGTGAAAGTCGCGGAAAATCGCTGCCGGCTCGGTGCCTGTCCCCTTTTTCCACGGGTTCCCGCAGTCACCACCCGACTGGACCCGATAAGTCGGGTCACTGCGGACTTCTGTGAATAACCCGGGCTGGAACGATCGGCAGGCGTATGGTCCGAAAAACCGCTGCATCCTGCCAAAATGGCAGGTCCTCACACGGCCGAGGGGAGCGTTCTCGGCCAGAATCTACGCATTCGACGACAGTCGGCCGCACTCCAGAGGCACACTGGCTACTCAGCATTGCGGAGAGGCCATTCGCTTGTATTCCCGATGAAAACCGCCAGAATACGGAAACTGCCGCGTATTCCCCCCATTCCGCTTTGCTTCCCCCGCTTGCTTTTGGAGATCCGGACCATGAGACCTTTCTACCGACTCGCAGTTTTCGGACTGCTGATCGCCACGTTGTTTTCAGCGACCTCCGCCCCGGCGGCCGAACCGGTCGACCTGCTCTCCAACGGCGGTTTCGAAGAAGGCCTGATCGGATGGAGCCCCGATCTTGGGCATTCCCTGGTGACGGAATCAGGCGTGGCACGTTCCGGCCGGGCGTGTCTGGCCGGCGAGGTGACCGGGCCGAATCAGGCCCTGCGGCTGCAACGCCGGGTGTCCGTGCGGGCGGGGAACCGCTACGAGTTCGAGATCTACGCCAAGGCCACCAACCGCACCAAGTTGGTCCTTTGGGCCACGCCGCCGGGCAGTTCCACGCGGCAGTCGATCGCTTCCTGGGAAAACGTGACGCCCCAATGGCGCCGCTACGCGATCCCCATCTCCATTGCCCAGAACGGCATGCTCGGCCTGGAGATCATCGCCCCCTCGTCCCACAACGCACCGGTCGGCCGGATGTGGATCGACGACGTGGCGCTTTACGAAACGGAAATGCCGCCGGTGGTCTGCGTGTCCGAAGGCGTCGGGTTCCATGACGAACCGGCCATGGCCCGGGCCGCCGACGGCTCGATCTACGTCGCCTACAACGGATTCCGCCAGGGGACCGATTCGCTGCAGGTGGCCCGCTATCGTTTGCTGGGCAAGACCTTCCAAGCGGCCGGCAACTGGCAGGTCCTCGGCGGCGAAGGGGTTTACCTCCTGGGGCCCGAAGCCGTCAGCACGGGCGAGAACATCGCCATCGTGTACGCCGCCGAGAAAGACAAGTGCTGGGATATCTACGCCGTGACGTGTGGCCCCGACGGTCCGGGCGAGCCGGTGGCTGTGACCGCCGACGCGGCCGTCGACGTCAAGCCGGCCGCCGCATGGCACGACGGCACGCTGTGGATCGCCTGGGAATCGAGCCGGCAGGGATGCCGCCGGATTCTCGCCGCCTCGTTGCGCGACGGTCGGGTGTCCGAACCGGTCGCGCTGAGCCCGGCGGGATCGTCGGCCTATGGTCCCTCGGTCGCCGTTTTGGAAAGCGGCGAAGTGTGCGTCGCCTGGCACAGCTTCCGCGAGAACAACTACGACGTTTTCCTCCGTCGCAAGTCGGCTGGGGGCGATTGGGGGCGTGAAACCCGTTTGACCCGTGCGCCGTCGATCGACCGCCATCCCATGCTGTTCGCCCGCGGCGACGAACTCTGGATGGTCTATGAAAACGCCCAGACGGAACGATACAGCATCGGGCGGACGAACCGGCGGCGGCTGGTGGTGGCCAAGATCACCGCCGGCGGCCTGCTGACGCCGAACACCGTCGCCGCTTCCCCGTTGGACGGCCGTTGCGAGGCGCCCAGCGCGGCCTTCGACGCCCACGGGCGGCTCTGGATCTCGATGCTTCGGCCGCGGCTGCCCCGGGCGGGTTGGGACACCGTGGTGACCTGCTTCGCCGACCGGCGCTGGCTGCAGCCCGTGCCCGTCTCTTCCCAAAAGGGCATGGACCGGCGGCCCCGGCTGGTCTTGCAGGAGGGCCGCGCGTTCGTCGCCTTCCAGGCCGACGACATGCCCCAGTCGTGGTCCGATCTGGATCAGATGGCCGCGTCGACCAGCCACGTCTATCTGGCGGCGCTCGAGACCGGCTCGATGACGGCGGATTCCGCGATGTGGCTCGAACCGCTGGTCGAATCGGACGAGCCGTTCGAGCCGGCCGAGATCCGCCTCCAGCGCGGCGAAGATACGCCCACCCAAACGATCGAGTACAACGGCCGGGAGTTGAAGCTCTTCTTCGGCGATCTGCACGAGCACACGGACATCTCGGTCTGCAACCGCGTGGGCGACCAGTCGAGCGACGAGAGCTACCAGCACATGCGCGACATCGCACGGTACGACTTCGCCTGCGTGACCGACCACGGCTACAATTTCAATCCGTACCTCTGGAACTACGCGGCCAAGATGGTTCGGGTCAGCGAAGACTCGGGCCGGTTCCTCACGTTCCTCGGCGAGGAATGGACCTCCACGTTCGAAGAGTACAGCCAGACGCACCCGTACGGCTTCTACGGGCATCGCAACCTGATCCTCGCCGATCCGTACTTCCCGCGGTTCTGGAACGCCCGAAACCGCCAGACGCCGACCCAGGTGTGGGAGGACTTGCGGAAGCTGGACGCCGATTTCGTCCACATTCCGCACCAGCTCGCCGACACGGGCAACGTGCCGACCGACTGGAACTTCACCGACGAAAAGGCCCAGCCGGTGGCCGAGATCTTCCAAACCCGAGGCTCCTACGAACACCAGGGCACGCCGCGCGAGGCCGGCCGCACGACGCCGCCGGGCCATTTCCTCCAGGACGCCTGGGCCCGGGGGATCGTGATCGGAGTGATCGCCGCCCCGGACCACGGCGGCGGGTACGGCAAGGCGTGCGTCTTTGCCCCGGAACTCACGCGCGAAGCGATCCTCGAGGCCATCCGCCAACGACACTGCTACGGCACCACGGCCGCGAAGATCTTCCTCGACGTCCGCGTGGACGGCCACCTGATGGGCGAGAAGCTCGAGACCCCGGCCGGCGAGTCGGTGAAGCTCGAAATCGTCACGCGTTGCCCCGGCGAGATCCAGCGCATCGACGTCTGCCGCAACAACCGGTTCCTCTACACGGAGAGCCCCGAAGGCCGCGAGATGGAATTGACCTACATCGACCGCGACCCGCTTCCCGGGCGGAGTTATTATTACGTCCGGGTGATTCAGAAAGACGAAGAGATCGCCTGGAGCAGCCCGGTGTGGTTCGGTGCGGAGTGAGGTTTGTTCATTTGCATGGTTGGCCTCTGCTGCATCCACGAAGAACACGAAGACGCACGAAGGAAATCAATTCTTTTCCGCACCAAGCCCAAATGTAAACGGTGACTTACGGCGTTGTTAGCCACTTTTCGACGATTTCGTTTTCCGGCAGGAAGCAATCCCTTCCGGGACGGAACACGGGTGACCCAGGCGTCTTTCCGAACAGGTGGAATCGAATGGGCCGGCCGTTTGACTTCCGCGGTAAGCCGTTGTCCGGCAAGCTCAGACGAGGCTGACGCATTCTGCGCGCGGCCCCTTGGGCCCGCGGCCTTCGGTGTAATTCACCGATTGCCCTTCGTGAAGGGCCTCGAACGACGCGTCCTGGACTGCCGAGTGGTGAAAGAACAACTCGCCCTGCTCACCTTCGATGAATCCAAAACCTCTCTCGGAAACCAGTTTCTTGATCGTGCCTTGCGACATACTACTACTCCTTGAAACAAAAGAAAAACGCAAACAAACCATCATGGCACAGTCACCGGACCCCTTGCGGCAATCTGGCACGAAGGTCACAAAAAGAGGGGCAGTCAAGTCAACCGCGATCCAAGATGCGTCCGCGGCGAGTCGCAACAGAGCGACCGGAGAGGAAGAATCCAGAAGGAAGCTGAAGGGGCTTGAGTCTTTGCACCCCCACATAAACACAGTATAGCACTTCAGGTACATAAGGAAAGGGGTGAACGAAGGCAAAGTCGCGGCGGCCAACCAGCCGTGGTTTGGCAGATCGTTCAGACGGAGGTTCCTCCTGATTCGGCATGTTGGATCCCTGCTGCACCGTTCTCCGGAAGCAAGGCAGCGACGTGGACGTGCCCCTCCTGGATGGCGATTTCGAAGGCCGTTCGTCCTTTTCGAGTCCGAGCATTGGGCTCGGCACCAGATTCGAGCAGTGCTTTGACCACTTCGACGTGGCCCCGCGCGGCGGCCCACATCAGCACGGTGACATCGCCCTCACTCTTGGCGTTAGGGTTCGCGCCCGCCTGAAGCAGGTTCCGGACCAGGTCCAGCCGGCCGTCCTCGGCTGCCCGAATCAAGCCCTTCTCTCTTCTTTGCGGAAAATACGACATAAGTTGTCTTAGCATCATACGCCTTTCCCAACCGGCTCAATGGTCAACGGTTCACCTCACGCGATGATGTGTCCTTGCCTTGTCGACCAACCGGCACCCAATCCACTTCGATTTCGTTCCTAACCTGGGTCACCCCTTTGACCTTGGCCACGGCCTCTTGGGCAACTTGCTTTTCGTAAAAGCTGGACAAGTGACCCCGCAGGAAGAGGATGCCGTGGTCGCACACACACAAGACTCTTCTTACGGCTTGGTACGGGCTGTTTTGCAGACACTCCGCCGCCGCCTCCGCGATTCCTCGGAAATGGACGGGGTTGTCGCAAATCGTCCGGGGATACACAATACCGGCCCCTTTGTGTTGTGGTGTTCATTGATAGTGAGAATACCACCAGCTCCTCGCGAATCTCTTGGCTGCTCGGCAAGAGCTGCCGGGAAGATCCACCAGGAAGTAGAGGCAGATGTTCGCGATCCAAGGCACCATGTCATCCTCCTTCGTTGCGGCAAATACAACCGGTTCTCACCGCCTTCCGGTCACGCCGGATCCGCCATCATGTTCACCTCTGGGATAGCAGCCAGCAATCTCTCCAGCCCGCGACGAGACATCTCGGGATTGTACGCCAAATGGAAAGTGCAACACGAGGAACCTGCGTCCTCGTTCATCGGGGCGGCGGGATATTCCTTTGCGCACTACGCGCGCCGAACGCGCTTCTGCACGTCGGTCTCGAGGACACCGAAGGTGCCTTCGTGGCGCTGGATCGTCAGTTGCAGAACATGCAGCAGCCGTTTTGCGGTATACAAGTTGGTGATGATCCGCTGCGTTACCGCAATCGGCTGCGTCGGCACGCCGAATGGCTGCGGATTGAGTCCAAAGTCGATGAGCAACTCCTCGGGCGTGCCCGTTACGCGGCAAAAATTGGCGTAGCAGGCTATGGCCTTCGAGTCGTCGACCTCGACATGCGGCGGCTGCGCTGGTTGCGGGGCCTGAGGTTCGGAAGCAGATTGGGGGGCATCCGTCGCAGGCGCCCTGTCGTTTGCTTGTGGGTTTTCCATTGCACAACTCCTTCTGACAAGAATGATCGTTTGCGACTTGATTCCCGGCTCACGTACGCCCGCGCGCCACCGAGTCCTGCTGGTCTGAGTTTCCGTCTTCCGTCGGGCAATCCGGCGTGGGATATCCTCTAATACCCGCGTCCCGACTGCACCTGGATCTGGTCGGTGAGCCCCCGGACGCCGTCGACCCCGTCAACTGCCCTTGTGGCGGGGCGTCGTTGCGTTTCGTACTGGATGCTGCCCGACAACGTCACGTGGCCGTGGTGGACCGCCGCGCTGATTCGGGAGCCCGATCCCATGCCCGTCCTGGCGAGCCGTTGATTGACCTGGCGGAGAATGGTCTTGTCCGACGCAGCCTCGTTACCCAACATGGTTACAACTCCGGTCTAAGGGTTACTCTGATTACGAAGAGACACTCATCACGGGAGTCGACCGAGTCGCTGAGGATCACTCAGTGAGAAGGAGGATTTCCCGTCGGAGAAGAAGTTTCCGCCTGCTTTCCTTCCAAGTTCGACCGAGAAACGTGGTGAAGCCTTTGTAAACGTCAAACGAGACGGTGTCCGGAGCTTCACTTCTTGCCAGGGCGATTGCTTTCTTCCGCGCGCTGTTTCACGGAGCGAAACGGCATTCCGTCGATGCGTTCGTAGCGCTCGGCGCGCAGGAACCAGAAAGCCAACCCACCGGTGTTATGGTAGACTCCGGGCGTTTTCGTGCCTCGCACTACATTGGCACGAACTCCCAACGAGCCCTTCTTGCCCGTCTTTCTCCACCCGCGCTGCTCCATGATGATGCGAACCACCACACCGACCGCCTGTCGCAGGCGTTTTGTGCGCCGCGGGTCCTTTAAGGCGAGAAACTGATCGATGGCCGGCTGAGCCTCGAGTTCTCGGACGACCCCTGATAAGGCCGCCCTGTCGTGATGAGTCTCCGCATCCTCCATACGGCACTGCCGCTCGGCGTCATCGAAGAAGGCCAGCACATCGTCAAACGGCTGTTCAGGGTCGTTCAGCACGTCAGCGAATGTTCTCCCTTGTCGATCCTCCAAACACTCGTTTCGCGTAATACGGACGGCACGCGGCATCGGTAGAACCCTCTCTATGGGCAAAGACATTGCAGAACCTCCTCACTAAGTTTGGTCAAATGGTTTCTAAAGAACTACGGCAGGCAACGCACGGAGCGAGTTTCGCCAACCTTGGTAACGGCCAATCCTTATCAAAAGCCGAAGATCAGCAGTCAACCGCAAGGGCAATCTCAACCAACGGCTGATTCTTGGCCGGCCTTCCGTGCCTGCAAATTCCATATTTGTAATGCCTGATTTAGCCCATACAAACTTTGCATCTACAAATATTCTACCTCCGTTCGAAGGAAACGGCAATGGCACTTTCCGGATTTTCTCAGAATCTGGCCGCAACTAGGCGCCGGAACCCCACTGATAGCTGGTCGTGGGCAGTGAAGGCACCCCGCAGTGGGGTGTTCTGGAGGTGGCGGACGTGGTGGTTGCTCGTGGCGACGATGCGACGCGGGAAAAGTCCCGGACGTACTGCGTAAACAACGGATCGTCCAGGCCGCCATCGTCGTCGAACCGCTCTTCGAGCACCTGCGACGACTCACCGTCCGCCGAGATGTCTTGCCTAAAGTGCAAAATGGTATGTACCGTTTTGCGCCCTCGGTTTTCAGGCCACACTGCCGACCGTCGGCAGGTATCTAACTCCAAGATTCGGCGGGGGTTAAGTCAAGTGGGCGCACGAGGATTCGAACCTCGGACCTCGTCCTTATCAGGGACGCGCTCTAAACCAACTGAGCTATGCGCCCGGCGGTGAAACGTGTGGTCTCGACGCCAATATAAGCTTAGCCTGAATTTGCGCATCGTTCATCGGACCACGCAGATGACGTATTTTACAGGCCTGGTCCGGTCTGTCAAACCCCGCCCGGCAGACTCTTGCGATCGGCCCATGGGCGCGGTGAAGAATCGATCAGTCGCCGCGCAAACGGCCGGCGATCAGCGATCCGTTGTGGCCTCCGAAGCCGAAGCTGTTGGACATGGCCGTCGAGATGTCGCGTCGCCGGGCTTCGTTGGGCGTGTAGTCCAGGTCGCAGTGCGGGTCGGGCGTTTGGTAGTTGATCGTCGGGGGAATCACGCCGTCTTCCAGGGCCTTCACGCAGAAGACCAGCTCCACGCCGCCGCTGGCACCCAACAGATGGCCCAACTGGCTCTTGGTGCTCGAGATGCTCAAGACGCGGGCGTGTTCCTTGAAGACCGTCTTGACGGCCAACGTTTCCGCCTGATCGCCCAGTAGGGTGCTGGTGCCGTGGGCATTGATGTAGTCGATTTCCGTCGGATTCAGACGCGCGTCTTTCAGCGCCAGCGCCATGGCCCGGGCAGCTCCCGCACCGTTCTCATCGGGATGGGTAATATGATTGCCGTCGGCCGTGGCGCCGTAGCCGAGCAACTCGGCGTAGATCCGGGCGCCGCGGGCTTTGGCGTGTTCGAGTTCTTCGATCACCAGCAGTCCGGCCCCTTCTCCCAGTACGAAGCCGTCACGATCGGCGTCGAAGGGCCGGCTGGCCGCGGCTGGGTCGTCGTTGCGCTGCGACAGCGCGCGCAACGCCGCAAACGCACTTAGGCCCAAGGGGGTCATGACGGCCTCGGTGCCGCCGGTGACGATCACGTCGGCCTCATCGTACTGAATGGCTCGCAGCGCCTCGCCGATCGCGTTGGTCGCACTGGCACACGCGGTGGAAACCGCCATGTTCTTCCCTTGCAGGCCGTACCGTATGGAGATTTGGGCACTGGCCGCGTTGGTCATCAACTTGGGAATCGTGAAGGGGGAGATCTTCTCGGGTCCCTTGTCGAGCAAGCGGGAGTGTTGGGCTTCGATTTCCAGCAGCCCTCCGATTCCCGAACCGAGAATCGCCCCGCAACGGAACGGATCTTCCTTGGAGAAATCGATGCCCGAGTCCGCGACGGCGTCGATTCCGCCGACCAGGCCCAACTGCGCAAAGCGGTCCATCCGCTTGGCGTCCTTGGACGTGAAGTAGCCGTCGGGCGGCCAGTCGAGAATCTCCCCGCCGATTCGCACGCGATGGCCCGAGGTATCGAAGCTTTTCAGGGCAGCGATACCGCTTTGGCCGTTGCAGACGCGGGTCCACACCTCATCCAGCCGGCATCCCAGCGAGGTGATCGCGCTGATTCCCGTTACGACGACGCGCCGTTTCATGGAAGCTGGTCAGGGAGATTAGTTTTCGCTGTCTTGGACGGTCTTTTCGATATGTTCAATGGCCTGTCCGACCGTCTGGATCTTCTCGGCGGCATCATCCGGGATATTGATATCGAATTCTTCTTCCAGTTCCATCACCAACTCGACGGTGTCCAAGGAATCGGCACCCAGATCGTTGATAAACGAGGTTTCTCGCGTGATCTGGTCTTTGTTCACACTCAACTGGTCGGCGACGATATTGATCACTCGTTCTTCGACTGAGGCCACCTTAACGGTCCTCCTGATAACCATGTCTGTTGGGGGTATGCTTCGTGGCCCCCCCGTCTGCCACATCAACGAAAGTCCACTCAGGGAGGCAGCCGGAACTGCGGTACGCTCCGCTTCTCGGACGACCGAGCAATGTATAGCGATTTTTGCTCGCCGTGTCTATATCTCCCCGCCACATTTCTTGTCCCTATTTCAAAACTCCTGTGCATTCTGCCCACAACTCTCGCCCTGTGATGGTCCGCGGCGAGAAGGTCGGCGGGCAAAACGCCCAACTCACACGGTCAAACCCCCATCTACGGTGAGAATCTGCCCCGTCATGAAGCTGGCTGACGCGCTGGCCAAAAACAGCACGGCGTCGGCGACATCCTGCGGCTGGCCCAGTCGGCCCAGCGGGATCTGCTTGCGGACCTCCGCCAAAATCTCCTCCCCCAACGCGGCCGTCATGTCGGTGGCGATGAACCCGGGGGCGATGGCGTTGACCGTAATACTCCTTCCGGCCAGTTCTCGGGCCACGGTTCGGGTCAAGCCGATCACGCCGGCCTTGGAGGCCGAATAGTTGGCCTGTCCCGGGTTGCCCATCAGGCCGGAAACGCTGGCGATATTGATGATCCTGCCGCGGCGGGCCTTCATCATCGGCCGGGCGGCCGCCCGGGTGAACAGGAACGTACCGCGCAGGTTGATGCCGATGACGCTGTCCCATTGGTCGTCTTTCATCCGCACGATCAGGGAGTCGCGGGTGATGCCGGCGTTGTTGACCAGAACGTGCAGCCCGCCCCATTTCTTGACCACCTCGCTGACAATCTCGTCCACGCGGCCGCTGTCGGTCACATCGCCGGGCAAGGCTTCGGCCGTTCCGCCGGCGGCGTTGATGGCGGAAACCGTATCGCCGAGCGCTTCCGCATCCACGTCGACGCACGCCACTTTGGCGCCCGCAGCGGCCAACGTGGTGGCGATCGCCTGGCCGAGTCCTCGGGCTGCGCCGGTCACAATGGCGACCTGTCCAGTCAGGTCGGTCGCGATGCGGCTCCCATTTTCTTCCGTCATGACAGACTCCCGAATGGTGAACACAGTTCCCACATCGCCGAGCTACACGTCAACACTTTGACAGGCGATTTTCCGGTCGATGCGCCGCAGCAGCCCGCGAAGCACGCGCCCGGGTCCCACTTCGTAGAATTGCGAGAATCCCTGCTGCAGAAGATACCGCATGGAGTCTTCCCATCGGACCGGCTGGAGGATTTGCCGGATCAGCAACTGGCGGATTTCTTCCGGGTCGTCGTGCACTCGGGCGTCGACGTTGGAGACGACCGGAATCTTCGGTGGCTGCATGGGCACGTCGGCCAGGGCATCGGCGAGCCGTTGGTCGGCCGGCCGCATGATCTGGGTGTGGAACGCCCCGGCCACGGCCAAGGGGACCGCCTTGATCGCGCCGAACGATCGAGCCAGCTCGGCCGCCCGCTCGCACGCGGCGATTGTCCCGGAGACGACGATGTTGCCCGGGCAGAGCAGGTTGGCGACCTGGAGGATTTCGTCCTCTCGGGCCTTTTCACACAGCGCCTCGACTTCGACGCGTTCGAGGCCCAGAATACTGACCATTCCACTGGGGGTGGCATCGGCCGCCTCTTGCATGGCCGCTCCACGCTTCTGGACGAGCGTCAGTCCGTCCTCGAACTCGATGACTCCGGCGAAGACCATGGCCGTGTACTCGCCAAGGCTCAATCCGGCCGCCGCTTCGCAGGAAAGCACCACGTCGGGTGATTCTTCGCGCAAGGCTTCCAGGGCCGCCAAACTGGTGACGAACAGCGCCGGTTGGCTACAAACGGTCGAATCGAGTCCTTCGGGCGGGCCCTCGAAACAGAGTTTCGCCAGATCGTAGCCGAGAATCTCCCCGGCGCGGTCGTAGAGTTGGCGAGCGGCGGGCAGCGATCCCGCCAACCGCCGGCCCATCCCCACCATTTGGGCTCCCTGCCCTGGAAAAAGAAAGGCAATCCTGCTCAAGATTCGACGTCCATTACCTTACGGCCCATGTAGTGGCCGCATTTTGGGCAGACCGCATGCGAGGGCACCGCCGTACTGCACTTCTCGCAATACGACAGTTGCTTGGGCTTCTTGGCATCTTGCGACCGGCGGGTACCGGTGCGCGCGTTGGAATGTCTGCGTTTCGGAACGGCCATGGGATAACTTCCACTGACACGGTCGAGCCCGACGAGGCCCCACCAAAGACCATATTGCAAAGCTGGACGAAACTATACATGGTAGACACGTTGGGCGAACGTGTCAACGGGGTACTGCTACGCGAGTTTCTGGACGCGTTGAAGAATCTCCGAATGTGTTAGATCCTGATCGGTCGGTAGTATCACATAGGCCGCCTGATCGGCACAGCAGTCGATGATGATTTGCGTGTCGTTGGGGGCGGCAAAGCCGGCCGGACACGGCTCGTGCCCGTTGATCAGCACTTTCGCGCCGACCAGCTCGGCGAAAGCCTTTGCGTTTTCCGGGCGGTAGTCTCTCCCCCACACGAGCCGGAACAGGCTGCCTCGTTGCAGGAAATCGTCGTCATCGAGCTGACGGTGGAAGATATCTTTGTCGAATTCCTGATCGGCGACCTGATCCGGCATGCTGTGGGTGGCCATTATCCCCCCTGGCAATCGCACGGCCAAGGGGCAACTGTGGAGAAACAGGAACATTGCCGCGCGAACCTCCTCGGTGGCCGCGCCGTACATGTGTTGCATGCCGAGCCGGAACAACAGATTGAGCATCTGCCGGTTCTTCTGGATGGGAAAATCCGCCAGTTCCGCCAGTTCGTGGTTTCCGAGAATAAAGTGGACTCGTTCGGGAAACTCGACCTTCAGCCGCGCCACGTCCTCCAGCATGATGTGCGACATGCACCCTCCGTTCTCAGGGTACGTTGGCCCACCGTGGCATACTTCCTGGAGCACCAAGTGGCGGCGGAGATTCGCCTCCAGATCGGCTATCTTCTTGATTAGGTTGAAGTTGCGCCGATGTCCGTGCAGATCGCCGGTAATCATCACCTCGTCGGCCAGCGCGGGCGTGACGACGATGACGTTACCTTCTCGGCCGGGCATGTTCCGATTCGCTTCGGTAGCTTTGGCGAAGATGGCGAGGATATTGGCAACATATTCCCGAGAAGCGACCATGGATCAACCCTACCAACTTCCGGGTTTTGCGTCCAGTGCGCAATGTGGGGGGAACTGGTTGATCTTGCGACTGACCCAGCGCACGTGCCTTCCAGTGCTTCCCCATATTATCGGATACGGACGCAACGATGGGCCGGATTGCCTGTCTTAACGCAGGTCGGGGCCTGCCGATCATGTTGGCCGGTCATACCGCCCGTGCGAAATGCAGGGGTTCTAACGTTTTTCTGGACTCTAGTGGTTATCGGGTCGATTCTATTCCAGGGGAGGGATGATAACTGTCTGTAGAAAGGACTCGTCGGATATGAAACGCGCATTGTCGATGCTCTCGCTGGTTGCTCTTTTGAGCAGCCTGATAGGTTGTTGCGGCGCTGGGGGCCCGTGCCTTGGCGGGTGGTTGTGCGGAACCAGCAAGGACATGCCGGCATCCTGCAGTAGCTGCAGCACGGACTCGGATACATGCGGGAAGGTCTATGGGGAGGCCTGTGACGCGGGCTGTAAGGGTTGCGGCGGCTTTGGATGCGGGCTGTGTCGCGGCCGGGAAATGATCACGCCCGGACCTCCGACCGGCGCGATCACGTATCCCTACTACACCAACCGCGCACCACGCGACTTCCTGATTCAGAATCCCGGACCGCTGGGTCCGTAAGCCGCCGTCCATTACCGCTTAAGTACGACGTTACCGGCCGGAACCGCCTCGGAAGCGATTCCGGCCGGTTTTCTGCGCGGTGTGGTCGACGCGATTTGCAGCCAATCGGCACACCATGAGAGTCCGAGATGGGACCAGTTCGGCCACAGCTAGGCCTGCCTGGTTTTCTCGATCCAATCGAGCATCGCTTCAAGATCATGCGCCCAGAAGAGCACGAGGCCCCGCCGCTGGGCATCTTCCAGATTGTGGAGCTTGTACACGCCACCGAGAACGGCGCAAGGAACGACTTGGGTTTTCCCGAAGTCGCTTTTCCAGGTTTCTGCCTTGACCGCAGCGTCGTTATTCAGTCGCTTCACCGAATTCGTCGCGGAATTGGAGACCTTGCACTCGACGGGCATGATTCGCTGGTCCCAAAGCCGCAGAATGAAATCGGCCTTTCTGGTTCCGAGCAGACTTTCTGCACAAAACTGTCCCGATTCGGGAGCTTGAGCCACCGTTTCCACCCTTCTGGTTGGGACTTTCACCAGTCCCGCTCCGAGGAAAGCCGCCTCCACGCACGCTTCCTGCTCCTTCTTGCTCTCGCTCCTTCGCTTCGTGCTCGCTCGCTGGGCAGCCATCAACGCCGCGGAAGCGAGAACCGCCGCATTGCGTTCGTTTTCATTGGGTTCTCGCCTTTCGCGCACCCAAGGGAATCGGCGCCGATCGAGCCCCATAAGGACCACGCGAACGATGCGGCTGACCGCGTCGGGGTCTTCCCGAAGTTTCTTGGGATTCAACGACGCGGCTTCTGCGATGGTCTTGAGGTCGTCGTCTGAAATCGGTGGCCCCCCCAGGTAGCGGAATGCGTCGAGCAACTTCGGGTCCGTCAGCACGTCGAGTGCCGCTTGGTCGAGGCGCGTGAGATCCACAGTGGCCTTGAACAGACCTTCGACATTTGCGTGATAGTGATCAAAAGCTTCCACGTAGTCTTTGAGCGGTTCTTCCATCCGCTTCCGACGAAAGATTTCCGTGGCTTGGCAGCAATCGCTTGCCAACTGCTTCGATGTCCAGTCCGGCGGTCGAATCATGCCGGCCCCTGCTCGAGGATTTCCACACTCGGTACCATAAGTCGCTCCATTTCCCGGGGTTCGAACTTGGTGAGACCGCCAGCGTACGTGCGACCGTCGGTGGTCCTCGTTGTCTTGGACAGATACTCCACCAAACATCCAAGCACGCGTTGGGAGAGTTTCTCTCGGGGATAGATCCCATGCGCAATATTGAGATGGCGCGCAGATGCGCGGTTGTGAACGAACGCGGGCGGACGTCGTGCCATGTAAGTCGCGAGGATGGGCGCAGGGTCGCGCAGAACAACGGACCACCACGTTTTCCGATTCGCGGCCACATAACCCAAGTGCACGTCCATCTCGCGCGCCAAGCGAAGGAAGCGATCTATTGCTCGGCGGTCGGATTCTCCGTAGACACTCAAGTCGGTCGGCAGGTCGATGACCCGCCGCAGAGTCGACGCGTCTCTGAGGACTCTACCGGCACGAAAGAGTTCCCGTGCCTTGGTCACGGTACGATAGAAGACGGACGCAGGCAAGTCCGCCGCATGGGGCCCCTCGATCCAGAACCGGTTCGCTCCGGTTACCTGTCCGCGGTGCACGCGGCAGAGTTCCCCGAGTTCCACATAGCCCGACGGCGCCTTTTTTGCCGAACGGGTAAGACAAGACCAGCGTTTCTTCGCCTCGAGTCTCTCACGACGGATCGCTCGACTGCCGTTGGGGTTCGCCAGGTCGTCGAGAGTGCGAACTCGTTTGACTTGAACCGACGCGGAGCGGGCACCGATCTCGAAATGGGTAATCGCAGCCGTCGTCGCGGCATCGGGAAAAGGCATGGCCTCGGGCTCGATGAAAATGATCTCGCGTCCCCCCAACTCGCCGACGAAAAGATCCCGGACGAGCTTGCCGTAGTTCACATCCAACCATTCGGCCGCTGCGATGAAGGTCCCGAAGTCGCCGGGAGCCGCCTTCGCCACGGTCGCCAGGTAAAAGTGGACGTGCAGCCCGGCCAACTGGCTTGCCTTCAGGTCCTTCTTTCGGGCTTCTTCGACGAGCCACTTCTTCCATCGTGGCTCCAGAAGATGGTGGCGGACGTACGGTGGATTCCCGATATAGAGCGTGCGTCCTCGACGGACGGGAAAGATCGTACTTCGGTAGTCCTCTAGAATGACCTCCGCTCGATCCGACAAACCGGCGACCGCCAGATTTGCGCGGGCCAACACGGCACATAAGGGGTCCACCTCGACACCAACCAGGGACGCGTCCGGAAAAGTTCTCCCCGCTTTCAGGATGAAACGTCCCGAACCGACGCCCGGATCGACGACCCGTTCGGGCAATGCGTAGCCGGCCGCCCACTCCACCATGGTGCGAACGATCGCGGCTGGTGTGAACGTCGCCCCACTCTTCCTCCGTTCGGCAGGCAAGCGGATCTTGCAGAAGAGATCTCCAAGTGGATCATTCCCGGCAAGAATACTCTCACCGAATTCCACGACCAAACCTCGAGGAGGTCGCGGGAGGTCGCGAGTCAGGCGTTCTTCCTCGGCAGACCACCCTCGCACCTTCCGGGCCCCCAGTTCCACGGCAATGGCAGCAAGAGTTCGCTGTGCCGAAGTGTCGCGGAAATCGATATTGTCGAAAAGGCCCAGTTGTGAAAGTGTCTCCGTTTTCAATTTCAGTTCCCTCTGGAAAAGGGGACCTGCAGTTTGAGTCATTCAGTTTACAGGTCTCGGGACGGACCGCAAGACGGGCACTTATTTATATACACGCATACACTATTGTGAAAGGCAATGGCAAGCCGTTTTCTTCGATGCCAGCCAATCCAGGCTGCACTACCCCACTTGTTGGCACTTACGTTCCCCCAAACGGACCGTCGGGCCGGGTCACGTGGGGAAGTCGGCCGGGGTGGGCTTGTTCGAAGCGGCGGAAGCGGGTGTGCCAGTTGGCCGGAGACAGTCTCGCGGCCAGTTGACCCCGTCCGGTCAATTCGAACACCGCCTGGAGGTCGAGGACCTCGCGCCATGTGATGGTTCGGGACGAGTCCAGGCCGTCGAGGTAGGCGACGATCGAGGCGATCTGTTCGTCCGGTTCCAGCGACGCTTGCCAACTCCAGTAGTGCGCCCAACGTGACAAGAGACCTTCGCGGCGGCCGAGTTCTCTGGAGAAAGCCGCCCGCAACGCGCTGCTGCACTGGGGTTGATGGACGTATCGGGCCAGATAGAGGTCGAACCGTCGGTTTCCGGTTGCCCACTTGTGGACCAGCTCGGCGATGCGTGCTTGGCCGTCCGGGGCGGTTTCACAGCGGGTGATTTCGCCTTGGGCCTGGTCGAACGACTCGGCGGCCCCCACGCGATAGCAGTCCCATTGCCGTGTGAGCCGCTGGCGGTTGGCGTACCACCACGCGCCGACGAGAATACCGGCCGAGATCACCGGGACGATCAAGAACCGCAGCCAGCAACGCATGGATCCGACGGGCCGTCGAACGGTAGAACCTGCCTTGAGACAGCCCCTGAGAATAGCGAAATGCCGCTGCCGAGTAAACACGAACGCGTCTGCCGCTCGGGACGGGCGACGTGCGACAGCACGGTGTCAGGGTCGCCCGAGCATCGCTGACGGGGCCCTCAGTACGGCTATCCGCCCCGAAGCGGCAAACGCGTAATGGGTAACTCGCTGAAGTATCGAACTCGAAAGAACTCCGTTCTACGCATCACTTGAAAAAAGGGCCATACGACGTTGACGTCGTCCGATTACCATAAGTGCGGTTGGTTGGATCCTCCGGGGGTTTGTTGGCCTGAAGAATACTCGCCCGAACTATGATGGCGGCCGGGGTCGAGCCGGAAAGGGACGCAACGTCCGGTAATCGGCCCTGCCGGCCTGGAGTGCTTGCTGTTGCATCTGCAACCGCCGGCGTCGCATAAGGGCACTCAGTTGCGGACCGAGTGCCCCGGCCTCAGGCCCGGAACGAGGCAGCCTCACGTTGCGCAGATACACCCAACTGCGTAGCGATGAACCGAGGGGGTAGATCATCGAGCGTGTTTCGTTAGGGGCTTTTCGGGAAAGACTTCGCTTTGTCGATATCCCCAAGCAACGGTGATCGGTTCGGCGTGGTCCCGCTGGTTTCTCACCCACGCTACCG
This sequence comes from Thermoguttaceae bacterium, assembly GCA_035527455.1. Taxonomy (GTDB): domain Bacteria; phylum Planctomycetota; class Planctomycetia; order Pirellulales; family Thermoguttaceae; genus DATLAN01. Next base: position 8,950 of record DATLAN010000053.1, on the reverse strand, counting down.
AAGGACTTCCACGGCCGAGGGCTTCCCGAATCCGCGCTGCGCCGCACAACGTGAACCGATCGGCTACTCGACGACTTGGATCACCGTGCTCAGGGTATTGAGGCCTTGCAGGAAACAACGGGGCGTCACACGAACGCGACGCCGTCGTAAGTTGCGTTGTCGTCCTTCGGTACTGAGCATATACCCGATCCCTTTGCGAAGTCAAAGAATATTTTCGGCAAATCGCGCCCTGCGCCGTCGAACATCGAGCTAAGTCGAACGGCGGTAAGCGATTTCGACTTGAGAAAGAATTTTAAGCCACGGTGAAGCGCGCGCAGGCAAGGTTTAGGCAACGCAGATGACCGATATGCGTGGGTGAATTTACCCCCGTCGCCCTCGGCTCGCCGCTTGCGGCTTAGCCCGAAATCGGCAAAGATTGCCCGACCGAAAACCTGCGTGAAGAAGAGCAAAGAACCCGCAACCCACCTGATCGCGCTAAGCGCGGCTGGGGATTGATTGCACAGTAGCCGTCTCGCTCCGCGAGATGCAGCCTCGTCACGCGGCGAACCGCTTCACCAACAGCGCGATGTTCTGGCCGCCGAAGCCGAAACTGTTGGTCAACGTCGTGCTGCACTCGACTTCACGAGCGGCGTTGGGCACGTAGTCGAGATCGCAGTCGGGGTCGACGTTCTCGTAGTTGGTGGTCGGCGGCACGACGCCGTCGCGGATGGCCAGCAGGCAGAAGATCACTTCGGTGGCTCCGGCGGCGGCGATCAAATGTCCCATCATGCTCTTGGTGCTGGAGACGGGAATCTTGTACGCCCGCGGACCGAACACCCGCTTGATCGCCAGCGTTTCTACCCGATCGTTGACGGCCGTGCTGGTCCCGTGCGCGTTGATGTAGTCGACCTGGTCCGCATGGACGCCGGCGTCCTCCAGCGCCATCTTGATGCAACTGATCGCGCCGCGTCCTTCGGGATGCGTGTCGGTAATGCGGAAGGCGTCGGCCGTGGAGCCGTATCCGGAGATTTCGCCGTAGATCTTGGCGCCGCGGGCGGCGGCGTGCTCCAACGATTCGAGCACCACCATGCCGGACCCTTCCCCGAGCACAAAACCGTCGCGGTCGCGGTCGAAGGGGCGCGACGCCTTGGTCGGCTCGTCGTTGCTGGTGCTCAGGGCCGTGAGCAGATTGAAGCCGGTGACGCCGAAGGGGTGAATCATGGTGTGGGTGCCGCCGGAGAGCATCACGTCGGCCTCGCCCCGGCGGATGATTTCCACCGCCTCGCCGATGGCCTGGCTGCTGGCGGCACAGGCGGTGAGGCAGTTGACGTTGGGGCCCTCGGCGCCGAAGAGGCTGGCCAGGTGTCCGGCCGGCATGTTCGGTTCCTGCTCCAACTCGGCGATCGGGTCGAGCGTTTCCAAACCGACGCGGGTGAAGCGGCCGAGATCCAGCGTGTCGCCGCCGGCCAGGGCGGCCGTCATCATTCGCGTGAAGCGGGGAAAATCCTGCTGGCCTTCGCCGGCCCCCAAGTAGACCCCGAACCGCGTGGGGTCGATCCGGGCGTCGGCGATCCCGGAGTCGGCCACGGCCTTGTGGGCGGCCCCCACGGCGAAGTGCGTATGGCGGCCCTGGTGTTTCCAGTCGTCGGGATTCTCGCCGACGTCGGAGAGGTCCCAGTCGCGGACCTCGGCGGAAATCTGCGTGGGGAAATTGCTGGCGTCGAAGAGCGTGATGTAGCCGATGCCCGATTCCCCAGCCAACAGCCGGCTCCAGACCGTGTCCACGTCCGCTCCCAGCGGCGTGACGCAGCCGATTCCGGTGACCACCACGCGTCGTCTCATAGTCGGGTTCCTCGAGAAACACTTTCCGGTACGTTCCTGTCCTTGGCGTCGATCGCTTCGAGAAGCCGCTTCGGCGGGACCAGCGGGCCGCCGTCGGCGGCGCGACCCACGTCGAACGCGCCCAGCAGTCGCATCATGCGGAGAAAAGTTTCCGGCTCGAACAAGGAATCGTGGCGGGAATCGTCCAGGTGCGCGAAGACGATTTCCGCTTCCGCGTGCAACTCGTTTTCCTTGTAACTGGTTGCCGTAACCATCGCCCCCTCCCTCTTGATGTACTCGATGGTCGTGCTGTAGATCAGCCTGTCGCCCGGTATCGCCTCGCAATAGAACCGGGCCTTGGGGATCTTGGCCAGAACCACCCGCTCGGCGAACTGCTTGTACTCGCAGATCAGCAGTCCGCCCGTCTGGGCCAGGCCCTCGATCACGAGCGAGTTGGGGATCATCGGGTGATTGCTGTAGTGATCGTGCAGGTGGTCCTCGGCCAGGGAGATCGTCTTCACGGCCTTGGCGGACCGTCCGCTCTCGAATTCGATGAATCGATCAATCCAGTACCAGCGCATTGCACGAACCTTCGCGACCCGAACGACGACTCCGCCGCGCGACGCGGCTCAGTCGCTGACTTCCATCTTGGTTTCCACGAAGCGGCACATGTCGGCCACGGTCAATAGACTGCCGAAGTCCTGCACGACCGGATTCTTCGCGAACTCGTCCAAGTTGGCAAAGGGCATCCGCTGCCGCAGTTCCTTCACGCCGGGCTCGGTCACGCGGCCCTCTTGGACGTATTGGGAATCGGTAAGGATATCTTCGGGAAACAGCTCGCCGCGCGGAATCTTGATGTCGAACGTCTTCTCCAGTCGGAAGACGATGTCGAGGAAGTCGATCGATTCGGCTCCCAAATCTCCCACCAGCGTGGCCTCCGGAGTAACTTCGTCGTCGTCGACCCCCAACGCGTCGACCAGCGCTACCCGGATTTTCTCGAAGACTTCGTCCTTTGTCGGCATGTCGTTCAACCTCCAAACTCGGTTTGCATCATCAATACGCTACGGCTATCCCGGCGCCGAAAGGAAAGACCACGTCCGGTTCTCATCCGCGCGCAACTCAGTATCCGCCCAAACTCAATCCCCCATCGACGCGTACCACCTGGCCGGTCACGTAGCTGGCGTCGTCGCTGGCGAGAAATGCCACGACCCGCGCCACCTCCTCCGGCTGTCCTATGCGCCTCAGCGGGATGATCTCTTTCAATCGGGGGCCCGCCATGCTGCGGGCCGCCGCGCTCATGCTCGTCTCGATCATTCCCGGCGCCACCGCGTTGACGCGGACCTTCCTGGACGCCATCTCCTTGGCCAGACAGCGCGTCAACCCGTTGACGCCTCCCTTGCTGGCGGCGTAGTTGGCCTGTCCGCGGGCGGCGAACTCGGCCGCCGTGCTCGACAGATTCACGATGCTCCCGCTGCGTTGCATCATCATCGGCTGGAGCACCGCGTGACAGTAGTTGTAGGTCCCGCCCAGGTTGACCTCGATCACGTCCTGCCACTGCTGTGAGGTCATGGCCGCCATCAGGCCGTCCCGCACGATGCCCGCCGAGTTGACCAGCACGTCCAGCCGCTCCCACTCGTCGAACAGTTGGTTGACCAGATCGCGGGCTCGCTCGGCGTCGCGGACGTCGGCCTGAAACGCGCGGACCTCGCCGGGGGCGTCCTTCAACTCGTCCAACAGGGTTTGGGTCGCTTCCGGCTCGCACATGTCCACCAACGCAACCCGGGCCCCCTCGGACGCCAACTGGATAACGCACGCCCGACCGATCCCGTTGCTCCCGCCGGTGATGACCGCCGTCTTGCCTTCGAATCGCACTAGGTTTCTTCTCCAATCGAGAAAGGCCCGCCTGTCCCGCCGGTTCGCGCCGGAAAAGCCGTCAAGGCACGGACGTTTCGGGGACTGCCGTGGCGGGGTGATATAGCAGAGAGAACAGTTCGCGCAGCTCTTTCCTCGTCGCTTGATCGCTCGTGTCGTGGTCCGGGTTGGTATCGGCCAAGTTGTAGCGGGCCATTACCAACCGGGCACTGACGGCGACCCGATCGTCAACGGTCCCTTTGGCCTTGAGTTTCGTTTCCGTGTCGCTTTGTTTCGTGATCTCGGCCGTGACCGTCAACGTCTGCCCCGGCTCGACGAACTGACCATACTTCACATTGGCGGCCTCTCGCAAGACCACCATGCTGTGGGCGAAGTCTTCACTGACGCGAATCAGCCAGGCGGAAGCCTGCGTCATGGCCTCCAGCATCAGTACCCCGGGCATCACCGGAAAGCGGGGAAAATGGTCGCCCAGATACTCTTCGGCCATCGTCAAATTCTTCACCGCAGTAATCTTTGCACCGGGCTGAAGTTCGACGATGCGGTCAATCAGCGTAAATCGCATGAGTTCTCGGCAAGATGAAGGGAATGCACAAGGTAAGCCTGGGCCGTAAGAGTAAAAGCACGTAGTATAATACCTATCTTCCCACTAGTCCACAAGCGGAAAAGCGAAGAGCGGTCGATTCTCTATAAGTTTTTTTCACGCAAGGACTTAACGTACCACTCGGTGATACGACATTTTCCTGACCCGCTCGGCGGAGGGGCCAGGCGGTCGGCAGTTCCATAACCGGTACCACCCCGAGCGGGGACCGACTCGCAGCCGGCCCAAACCCTATCTTCGGCCGACCGAAGCTCGATATCCCGGAGCACGCGGACGAATTGGTCGTGCCGGGTGCCAGCAGCGATGCCATCGACGTGAAATTCGAGGAGGGAACCCTGACCTTCCACGCCGCAGTGGATCTCCGGCAGAACGAGAGCAGAAGTACCTACTGCGCGAATGCGGAGTGGGCAACTTCTACCGGACCTTCCAGGTCAGCAAGGCGATCGATCCCGCCAAGATCACCGCCGATTAGCCCGACGGCGACCATTCGGGCAATACCCGCCCGAACCAACCCCACTGAAAACGCGCAACTTCAAAAAAGCCAAGGGCTTAAGAAGGCTACCCGGCCAGGACTTGAACCTGGAACGAGGGAACCAAAATCCCTTGTGTTGCCAATTACACCACCGGGTAGCAGCACGAAGTGGTATATCTTATCGGCTCGTGTCGGGCAGGACAAGGGGACGGGCGTGGGGAAACGCACAAAGCCCCTCTCGCCGCGCGACGAAAGGGGCTCTGGCGTGGCTCGATATCGAGCGGCCGTATCGGCGTGCCGTCCATCAACCGCCTGCGAAGGCTTCCGCGTGGTTCGCGTAAACCCGGCCGTTCGACTGATCGTACTGCCACCCCGCCGTACCGACGGGTGCATCTGGGGCGGTTCCTTCTGCAGCCACCGCAACCACTTCCTGGCTTCCGTTATACGGGTTGGCCGGGACCTCTTGCATGTACGGGCCGTAAGGAGTCTCGCCGGTGGTGCCGCTGTCGATGTTGGTAGCCGTCGTCATTTGGTTGACGAAGTCGTTCGCCGGCGGATACTTCTCCAGATGCTGTTGCTTGTACAACTCGACCTGGCACTGCATCGTGCGGACGTTGAAGGCCGCCGCGTTGTCCCTGGCGTCCTTCGTGGACGTGGTGAACTGTGGAATGATGGTGGCCGCGAGCACCGCCATGATGACCACGACGATCAACACTTCGATCAGGGTGAATGCGTTTCGACGAAGCTTCTTTTTCATGACCATTCTTTCCTTTCGCGATAAACCGGTCACGTCGGGGAGCCCGAATCGGGACGCCCTATCGAGCCATGTTGTATAAAGGTGTTCTCCGAACGATTGCTCGGCCGTCCGGATTGTTCGAACCGAAATCACGTTTCCGTAGTGGCACGACACCGACCCGAGTTCGGGCCCGTGTTGGCCACTCCCCGCAATTGCCACGACGCAAAACGTGCGTGGACAGCAGGTGGCGAGTGTCGTCACAGATTACCTAGGTTGCAGTTCGGCGCGAGTCAAGTAAGAATTTCCGATCCTGCGTAATTCCTTCCGCCGCGATGCCCAACGAACGTTTCAGGAATTGCGGCCGGCAACGGTGCCCATTTCTCGCTAAAGCACGGTGGAAACAGCCGGGCGGTACAACCGTTGCCCTTCATACAGACGGCCCGGCCTCTGGATGTTGGGACGTCAGTACGATTTTCTGCTTGTTTGGCACGAAGCGCACGAACACCAAATGCGCAGCAGGCCGGCAGCAATCCGCTTTTCGCCTATAGCCCGCAAATTTTCCACAGGACGTGCATGTTCTATATTAAGCATGCGCTCCAGTTTGACGATACCTAGGTATGTAGGGCAACAGCGGGGCCGGTTTGCCGTGCCTGCCCGAGATAAGACGGCCCGGCAAAATATGCTATCTAGGCAACCTCGCTAATGTGCGGAGAGTGCGCGGGCCGATAAGAAAATGACGGGCTCCGCAAGTAGGACCAGGCCCTTTCCATTCCTCGTGGTGCTTGAAGGAGGCATGAAATGAGAAGGTTGTTGGGCGTGTCGCTGGTAATGGCGGCACTGTGGGCGACGACGGCCAGCACGGCCGACGCCGGCTATTGCGGCGTGGCGAGATTCCGCTGCCGCAAGGCGGTCGACTGTTGTCCGGCCGACTACGCCGGCTGCAGGATGCAATGTCACACGGTCATGAAGACCTGTAAAGAAGTGGTCTACGAAAAACAGCAGTATACCTGCTACAAGACGTGCTACGAGCGCGTCTGCGTGCCGAAGACCATCACCTGCACGAAGTACGTTCCCGAGACCCGCTACCGTGACTGCACGTACACGGTCAGCAAGCCGGTCTGGGAGACCCACGTCCGCACCGTCAACTACACGGTGTGCAAGCCGGTCTGGGAAACCAAGACCCGCGAAATCTGCTATACGGTCGTGAAGCCGGTCTGGGAAACCCGAACCCGGAACATCTGCTACACCGTGATGAAGCCGGTCTGGGAAACCCGTACCCGGCAGATCAACTACACGGTCACCAAGCCGGTCTGGGAAACCAAGACCAAGGAAATCTGCTACACCGTGATGAAGCCGGTTTGGGAAACCCGAACTAAGGAAATCCCCTACACCGTGCTGAAGCCGGTTTGGGAAACCTTCACCAAGGAGATCCCCTACACGGTCACGAAGCCGGTCTGGGAAACCTTCACGAAGGAAATCCCCTACACCGTGCTGAAGCCGGTCTGGGAAACCCGAACCAAGGAAATCCCCTACACGGTCACCAAGCCGGTCTGGGAAACCAAGACCCGCGAAATCTGCTACACGGTGATGAAGCCGGTCTACGAGCAGCGCGAGCGGGTGTGCCAGTACACGGTCACCAAGCCGGTCTGGGAGACCAAGACCCGCGAAATCTCCTACACGGTGACGAAGCCGGTCTACGAGCAGCGTGAACGCGAGGTCTGCTACACGGTCAGCAAGCCCGTGACGTACACCAAGACGATCAAGGTCTGCTCGGGCCACTGGGAGACCCGCGAGATCGCTCCGGCCGCGTGCGAGCCGGCGGCGTGCGAACCGGCCGCCTGCGAGCCGGCCGCGTGTGCCCCGATCAAGCAGTGCCGCGTCTGGGTGCCGGAGATCTGCGAGAAAGAGATCGAGTGCACCAAGTACGTCCGCGAGACCTGCGTCAAGAAGGTGCCCTACACCGTCTGCCGCATGGTGCCCGAGCAACGCGTCAAGACCTGCGAGTACAAGGTCTGCCGGCTGGTCCGGGAATGCCGCGAGAAGCGCATCCCCTACACCGTCTGCAAGATGGTGCCCGAGCAGCGAGTCAAGACCTGCGAGTACAAGGTCTGCCGAATGGTTTCCGAGCAGCGCGTGCGGACCTGCGAGTACAAGGTCTGCCGCATGGTCAAGGAATGCCGCACCCGCACCTGCACCTACAAGGTCTGCCGCATGGTTCGCGAGAACCACGTGCGCACTTGCACCTACCAGGTCTGCAAGATGGTGCCCGAGCAGCGCGTACGGACCTGCGAGTACAAGGTCTGCCGCATGGTTCGCGAGAACCGCGTGCGGACCTGCGAGTACAAGGTCTGCCGCATGGTCACGGAATGCCACACGCGGACCTGCGAGTACCAGGTCTGCAAGATGGTGCCCGAGCAGCGCGTGCGGACCTGCGAGTACAAGGTCTGCAAGATGGTGCCCGTGCAGCGCGTGCGGACCTGCGAGTACAAGGTCTGCCGCATGGTCACGGAATGCCGCACCCGCGAGATCCCCTACAAGGTCTGCAAGATGGTGCCGGAGACCCGCGTGCGTCAGGTGGCCTACACGGTGAACAAGCCGGTGCAGTACGCCAAGACGATCAACACGTTCCAGACGATCGCGAAGCAGGTTCCTTACACGGCAACCCGCTGCGTACCGCGAGTGGTGTGCAAGCAGATCCCGGTGAAAGTTTGCTGCCCGGTTCCTTGCGAGCCGGCCTGTGCTCCGGCGGCTTGCGAGCCGGCGTGCGACTGAGCGTCACAAGTACGGCCTAAGTTGCCTGCCTTCTAAAGGGGTATTGGGAGAAGGCTTGGTCCAGCCACGTTACGGCGGTCCGACCGATGAGTCGGACCGCCGTTTTTTTTTGCGCTTCGGGCGTTCCGGGACAACAATGGGCATCGACGGGCGTTTGGCGGATCGCTGCAACGCATTGCCGCCCAACCGGTTACGCCAACCGGATCACCCGGCCCCGAGGCCCCGGAGCCAATTGTTTTCCGCCCCCAGCCGACCCGCTTCGCCACGCCGCACCGGCGTGTTCCCGCGCAACTCGTTCCACAAACACGACTTGCGCCGTCGCCAGCCGGTTGACGCGACGGTCCCGGTCGGCTAGCGTGAAGAGGTTCTTGCATCGCCGCAAGTCTTTTCACCACAACAAGTTGCCGCATTGTTTACCACTTTTCACCAATTTCGCTTCCCGCGGAAAAACAATCCACGGCCATTCAATCCCCGTCCATCCAATGGGAGCATCGCCGGTCTCTGGTACTTCGGCCGTACATCCCGCGCCGTCCGCCGTCGATTCCGATTGCCAAGGATCTTCACGCCTGGAAAGGCTCGTATACACACATATCCTATTGCCCGGCCGTTTTCTACCCCGGAAATCGGGCCAGCAAGCAGCCGCGGCCCCTCGCAATACCGGCCACTTGGAGCTAGAATGGCTTCCACCTGACGACCAGTG
>DATLAN010000052.1:0-2631 GCA_035527455.1 Thermoguttaceae bacterium | reverse complement strand
GACGATGGCTACGCCGTACGGTGCGAGCACCCTCTGCACCTCGGAATCGGGGACTTCGATACCGGACTCCACAATCACTAGGTTCACCAAATTGTCGATATACGGTAGACGCTCGAGGTCGAATCGCGCCGCGGAAACCTTGCCGTAGCAACCGGCCGCCCGGATCTTTGCCCGAATGCGGGAAACCTCATCGTCCGACGTTTCCAAACAATGGAAGATGCAGCCGGGCTTCTTCCAGTCATCCGCGACGTTCTCCAGCGCCTCCGCGCCGATGCAAACGATCAATCCACCCTCGACATTCACGGTGGCTGCCCGCGTGGCCGCGCCCCACATGACCAATATACTCGCAAGAATCGCAATTATTCTCTTCATCGAGGTATCCTCCTGTACGATCTTTCTCACTTTGCTCTCCAGTGGCCGTCTTGTGGTTTATGGAGCATAGTCTTCATTTCGACTTCTTCTTACTTTCTCTCTATCCTTCTCCACTACTTCAAGGACAGGTCGGACATGGCGTTCGCCCGTGGTGAAAGTCCAGATATCGCCCTTCACGACCGGGCCGTCCTTGAGGATCGCACCGACACACCAATAGTAGGTGCGCTGATAACCTAACAAGCAGTACATGCTACAGAATAGCTGCCCGTTCCGCCAATGTCCAACGCGCCCCAGGAGGCCTGTAAAGTTGGAGACTGTCCCCCTCCGCATATGCGTTGGGATGCTGTTCTGATCGTTGACCGTCACCGAAAAACGACCCTCGCGGGACTCAAAAAGCGCACCCACCAGTCGGGGGGTATCGTTCGTCGCCTTCGGCCAGAGTTCAGAACTCCCTAACCTGCTCCGGTCACATCGACCGACGCATCGAATCTGCACAGGCGGGCCAGGTCAGAAAACCTTGGCAATCTGGAATGCGCTCGACCGCCCCGGGGCCGGGTCGCGTTACACCCGTCTTGATTTGCTCGCACGGTACGTTTGCTCGGACGATCGACGCGACTGAGGAATGGGTGGTCAAACGAGATGGCGACAAACGCGCATTGACAACCAGGAGTTCTTTTCAGGGGAACAATCACTTTCTACGAGCTTGCCTATTGATAGATGTCCTTCATCTGCCAGGCATCGAGCGATTTGAGCACGGCGTCTTGGCCTTGGGAGCGCAGCGACACGCCGACGCTGTCCTCGCGGCCGGGGTAGACACGCACGGCAACGCATTGCTTCCCGTTGACGAACACCTCGACGACACTGCGGTCAACGAACACGCGCAGCTCGAGCGGCTCATCGCGATCGATGACGACCGGGGCCGTTTCCGGGGCTCGCGAGCGGACGTCCGGAAGTAGCGATGAGTAAGAGGAATCGATCGTGATCAGGCTCTTTCCTCGATACCCCCGCAGCTTGAAGAAGGCGATGCGAGTGAACTCTTCCCTGTTCGGGCTGCGCAAGACGTTCATCTCGACCATCGGGGAACCTTTCGGGTCGATCTCGGCGACGATCTCCATGGCGTTGCCGCGGACGCTCTCGAGCACGACCTCCTCGTTCGCCGGCAGCGTCACGGCGTCGACGTGTTGGTGCTGCCCGCGCAACGATTCGATATCCCCGGCCGGCACGATGGCCAACTGGTCCTGGTCGATCAGCGTCAGACGCCGCGGCAGCGTCATGATCTGGTTCCAGCCCTCGGTCGCCTTGGCCGGATTCATGTTGAAGATCACGATGACTCCGCCCTTGCCGTCGGGCGTGGCGGAGGGAGCGTGCGTGCCGGCGGGCGCGGCCGGCCCGAAATTGAAGTCGCCGCCGCCGGTCACGACGAACTTGTCCCGCGCCGTGTCGTAATCGCCCAACAGGTACTTGCCGCCGCTCATGTGGCTGAAGTGGAGCAGGATGTGCTTGTCGCCGATCGGCCAGAAATACGGGCATGCGCCGTCGTCGCCCACCAGCGAGTAGCGGTCGTTTTCGGCGAACGGATGGAGATATTCCCAGTCTGCCAGATTCTTCGAACGCAGCAGGAAATTGGCCCGAACCGGTTTGCCGCCCGGCCCTTCCGGCAGGGTGCCTCCCGAGAGCGAGTAATACGCGCCGTCCTTCTTCCAGACGCACGGATCGAACACGCGGTAAGGCGGCGTCGATCCGTCCGGGTTCTTCATGGGGATCACGGCCTGGCCGGTCACCTTCTTCCAATTCAACAGCAGCGGATCGCTGGAGACCGCGACCATATTGCCGACTGCCGTGCCGTGATACATGGCGATCACGCGATCCTCTTCAACCAGCGCCGAGCCGGAGAAACAACATCTTTCCGGATTCGGGTAGATGGCCAAGGGCAGGTCGCGCCAGTGGACGAGATCGTCGCTGACGGCGTGTCCCCAGTGCTGCCGGGGGTCTTCCGGTGGATAAGCCTGGTAGAACATGTGCCAGCGGCCCTGCCAGAAGCAGAGCCCGTTGGGATCGTTCAGCCGGCCTTCCGGATTGACGTAATGATAGATCGGCCGGTAGGGATCGTCGGCCATCTTCTTCCGCGATTCGGCGAACCGCAGCAGCAGAGGGTTCGTCTTCAGTTGTGCTTCCTGTTCGGCAAGCGTGTCGGCGAAGGTGAAGGCCGGAACACGCGACGTATAGTCGGGCTGCTTCTCTTGGGCCAAAGCGCCTTGC
>DATLAN010000051.1:0-57573 GCA_035527455.1 Thermoguttaceae bacterium | reverse complement strand
GTGACCGAGCAGCCCGTGTTCGCCGCGTGGATGGAGCCCTGCCACAAGGACGTGATGCTCAAACGGTTCGCCGGCGGCAACGGCGAGGGACTGAAGGGCAAGACGTTCGAGCAGCCGGTGACGGTCATCTCCAACACGACGGTCGTCGAAATCGGCGCAGGCGGCGAGGTCACGCTGATGGACCACCGCTTCGAGAAGTCGACGCTCATGGTCGACAACGTCGTTTTGGCCAACGTCGAGCCGGAAGACGGGCTCTTCGAGGAGTTGCTCGAGGCGGGAGTGAACGTCACCAGGATCGGCGATCGAAAGCAGGTCCGCAACCTGCGGGCCGCCGTGACCGAAGGGGCCAACGCCGGCCTGACGCTCGACGAAGGACTCGGGCTGAACGCGAATCGCAGACTGATATCCAGACCGGCGCTGTAGATTCGTAGGCCGGAACCAGCGCAGCGCAGTTCCGGCATTTGGCTTCTCTACCTCTCGCCCTACGGGTGCCAGCACCAAACGGTTCTCGACATGGTTGCGGTGAACCTTGGGGTGGCACGCCCTGAGGAACGAAGGGCGTGATACGTCGAGAAAAGACGCCCTTCGTTCCTCAGGGCGTGCCACCCACCCGCATGGAGCCACGTGCCGGAACTGCGCTGCGCTTGTTCCGGCCTACTGCTGGAATGAGTTGGTGGGCAGTGCCCACCCTACAATCGCTAGAAAATCCCCAGCGCCGTGAGGCTGTAGCGGACGATCAGCCCGGCGACCACCACGCTGACCATGCTCATCAGCTTGATGAGGATGTTCAGGCTCGGACCGCTGGTGTCCTTGAAGGGGTCGCCGACGGTGTCGCCGACGACGGCCGCCTTGTGGGCGTCGGTCCCCTTGCCGCCGTGAGCGCCCTTCTCGATGTACTTCTTGGCGTTATCCCAGGCGCCGCCGGCGTTGGCCATGAACACGGCCACGCAGAACCCGCAGGTCAACGCCCCCACCAGCAAGCCCATCACACCGGCCACGCCCAAGAGCAACCCGACGATCACCGGCGTCGATAGCCCCAGCAGCGAAGGCAGGATCATCTCCCTCTGGGCCGCCTTGGTGCTGATGGCGACCGGGGTGGCGTAGTCGGGCTTCTCGGTGTAGTCCATGATGCCCGGCTTCTCGCGGAACTGCCGCCGGACCTCCTCGACCATGCCGAACGCCGCGCGGCCGACCGCCTTCATGGTCATCGCGCAGAAGACGAACGTGGCCATCGCCCCGAGGAACACGCCGACCAGGACCTTGGGATTCATCAGGTTGGCCTCGTAGAAGCGGGTGAAGTCGGGCATGGTGGCCCTCTCCACCGCGGCCAGGCGGCCGTTGGTGGCCTGGAAACGGGCCGCCTCGGTCTTGTGACCGCGCTCCTCTTTCTCTTCCACCCACAGGATGACGCTCTGCTCTTCGCCCGCCGCGTTCTTGCCGGTGAAAACGACCTCCGATGGGCCGGTCACGATCGGTATCACGGTCGCCGCTCCTCCGATCGCCACGTGGCCGGCCACGATCGGCGTCACGGTCGCCGCTCCTCCGCCCTTCTCGGCCGATGCAACCGACTTCCAGGCGTCGCGGATCGCCTCGTCGTTGATGTCGTCGGGGAAGGCCAGAAAGCCGACGGCGTGCATCTTGGGCTTGCCGTCTTCGCCTTGGACCACCGCGCCGTCCTTGATGACCGGTTGGACGTGGGCGAGGAACTGATCCGACACTTTGTACCAGCCCGGCGCGGCCTCGGCCAGCACGGAGTCGCCCCACCGGTCGAATCCCACGCGGACTTCCTCCACGTAGGCGGCCAGCAGGGCCAGGGCCGTCAAAGCGGCCGAGCCGATGGCGAAGCCCTTGCCCGTGGCGGCCGTGGTGTTGCCCAAGGAGTCCAGGGCGTCGGTCCGCTCGCGGACGACCGGTTCCAGGCCGGCCATCTCGGCGTTTCCGCCGGCGTTGTCGGCGATCGGCCCGTAGGCGTCGGTGGCCAGCGTGATGCCCAGCGTGCTGAGCATTCCCACCGCGGCGATGCCCACGCCGTAGAGGCCCATGGCGAACCACTGCACGTCGCTGAAGTTGCCCTGCGCGGCGAACCCGAAGGCGGCCAACGTCGCCACGCTCACGGTGATCACGGGGAACCAGACGCTCTTCATGCCGTCGGCAATCCCGCCGATGATCAGCGTGGCCGGTCCGGTCAATGCCTGGTCGGCCAGGCTCTTCGTCGGGTTGAATTCGTCGCTGGTGCAGTATTCGGTCCATTTGCCGATCAGCCACCCTGCCATCAGCCCCACCACCACGCTGCCGGCGACCCAGAGGAACTTCTGGCCCAACAGGGCCCAGGTCAACAACACGGCGACCGGCGCGATCAGGAAGGCGGAGAGGTCGACGCCGCGGGCCAACGCCTTCAAGAGCGCCTTCTGCGTGGCGTCCTCCTTGGTGCGGACCATGAAGATCCCGGCGATCGACAGCAGGATCCCGATCCCCGCCAGCACCATCGGCAGGAACAAGGCGGAGAGTTGCATGTGGGTGACGGCGTCCTTCATCGACATGCCCAGCCCGCCGTCGGCGACCGCTTTGGTCAAATGTTCGGGCACCAGCGCGCCGCTGGCGAAGGCCGCCACGCCCAAGGCCGCGGTGGCCAGGATCGAGCCGCAATAGGACTCGTAGAGGTCGGCGCCCATGCCGGCCACGTCGCCCACGTTGTCGCCCACGTTGTCGGCGATGGTGGCCGGGTTGCGTTTGTCGTCTTCGGGGATGCCGGCCTCGACCTTGCCGACCAGGTCGGCCCCCACGTCGGCGGCCTTGGTGAAGATGCCGCCGCCCACGCGGGCGAACAGCGCCTGGCTGCTGGCGCCCATGCCGAAGCAGAGCATGGTGACGGTGATCTCGACCAGGGTGAGCGGTTCGTCGGTGAACAGCGGAACAATCCACTGCAAGATGGCGAACCAGATCGTGATGTCCAGCAGCCCCAGCCCGACGACGGTCAACCCCATCACGGCCCCGCTGCGGAAGGCGACCTGGAGTCCTTGATTGAGCGACTTCTGCGCCCCCGCGGCTGTCCGGCTGCTGGCCCAGGTGGCCGTTCTCATGCCGCAGAAACCGGCCAGGCCGGAAAAGAACCCGCCGGTGAGGAACGCGAACGGCACCCAGCGGCTTTGCACTTCCAGGCCGAAGGCCGCCCATGCCAACAGGCCGACGATCACCAGGAAGAACAGCGCGACGATCTTGTACTGCTGGTACAGGTACGCGTTGGCTCCGGTGCGGACGTGGTTGGCGATTTCGATCATCTCCGCGTTGCCTTCATCGGCGGCCATCATCTGTTTGAAGAACCGCCGGGCAAACACCAACGCCACGACCGACCCGATGAACGCGACCGCCCAGAAGACGTAGAAGATCCAATCGCCGGTATCCGCGTTGCCGTCTTCCTCGCCGGCCAGACACGGTGCGGCGGCAATCAACAACACGGCCAGCGCCGTCAACGCGCCGGTGACGACGTTGCGTGGTACTCGACTGAACACAACCCGATTGAACTTCATTGTCCATCTCTCCTGTGGAATAACGTCGTGTAGAATGGATCTCCAATCCGTCGCCAACTGGACGGATTCGGAAAACCGCCCCACATCTGGGGGTGGCCTGCGTTGCACCCGTCCGCTGTCGGACGTTTGGAACCCTCACCGCTTTCGACCCCTTACGGACCCTAGGAACAGCGGTCCGCGCGGGTAAAACCATGTAGTTTAGAGAATCGCTTCTAGACCTGTCAACCATAGCACGCAGGTAAACATGGGGCCGAAGGCCTCAGGCCGTGCCTCGGCGACTACAGTCCCCTAAGTGGGTCAGGTGCAGTATTTTTTGGTGGCAATTCGGATCCTCATACCGCACCCTTTCCACCCAAACGCCCGCCGACCGCCAACGCCCGCCGACTGCGTTCGGCGGGGTCTACGCCACGTTGCCCCCCTTCGTACCTGGCGCGGCGCCGCGCCACCCTCCCCGGCCGGGGTTTTCTGCTTGGCTTTCTTGTCCGAACCGATTACTCTGTATGAAGCGTGGAGAAGTGGCGCGCGGTGTCACATTGCGCACGAACAGAAACAATCATGTCGGAGGATTCGGACGATGACTCTTCCTTTGCGACGTGGGCGTTCGCCCCAACTCGGTTTGGCGGTGGCCCTGGTCTTGCTCCCGAGCCTGGTATGGGCCGCGGAGCGCGGCAGCCGAGTGCCGAAGTTCGGCGAGTTCAATCCTGACCATCAAACGGTCGAGATGTTCTCGGCCATCGCGAAGGGGGACATTGAAGTCAAGCTGATCCCCAAGGACTCGACGCAGTGTCGGGTGATGATCGAGAACAAGACGAAGCAGCCGCTGAACATCAAGTTGCCCGAGGCGTTCGCCGGCGTGCCCGTGCTGGCTCAGCCCGGCTTCGGCGGGGCCGGTATGGGCGGCGGCGGGAACAACTTCGGCGGCGGGCAAGGCATGGGCGGCGGCATGGGGATGGGCGGCGGCGGCATGGGCGGCATGGGCATGGGCATGATGAACGTCCCGCCCGAGAAGGTCGGAAAGCTCGAAGTGACCACCGTCTGCCTCGAGCACGGCAAGCCCGAGCCCCGACCCAACATGCAATATGAAATCAAGCCCATCGGCGAGTTCACCGACAAGGCCGAAGTCCGCGAACTCTGCCGCATGCTCGGCACCGGGCGGATCGACCAGCGGGCAGCCCAAGTGGCCGCCTGGCACCTGAACAACGAAATGAGTTGGCAGGAACTGGCCGCCAAGCAACTTCGTCGCGCCAACGGCATCAGCCGCCCCTACTTCAGCCCGATGGAACTCCAAGCCGGCATGCAAATCTCGGCCATGGCCACCGCGATGGCCGAGCAGCGAAAGAAGAGCCCAGGCGAGGACGACACGCTCAGCCGCAACTGAACCCGGCACGGCGCGTTCGGCACCATCCCCGCTAAACATCCCCGCTAAACATCCCCGCTAAACGACGGCGCTAAACAACCGTGTCGTTCGCTCCGGTCGCTTCGACGATCCCCTCTTCCACCACGGCCGCAATCCGATCCAACTGATCGGCGCGGATGGCCAGCGGAGGCACGATCGCGATCACGTTGGCCAGCGGCCGCAGGAAGACCCCTTCGCGGCGGGCGTAATCGCAGACGCGCACGCCGCGCTTCTCGGACCAGGGATACGGCTCCTTGCTGGCCTTGTCGCGCACCAGCTCGATGCCCGCGATCAGGCCGCATTGCCGTACGTCGCCCACCTGCGGCAGCCTGGCGATGCGATCGAGATGTCCCCCGAGCCGCTCGATCTTCTCCTGCATTCGCTCGAGCGTCTGTTCCTGTTCGAACACGTCCAACGTCGCCAGCGCGACGGCCGCGCCCAACGGGTTGCCGCCGTAGGTGTGCCCGTGAAAGAAGGTCTTGCCCTCGGCGTACTCGCCCAGGAACGCACGCCAGATTTCGTCGCTGGTCAATGTGGCGGCCATCGGCAGGTAACCGCCGGTGAGACCCTTGGCCAGGCAGAGCAGATCGGGCGCAACGTCTTCGTGCTGGCAGGCGAACATCCGCCCGGTCCGGCCCATGCCCACGGCCACTTCGTCGGCGATCAAGAGCACGTCGTACTTTCGCGTCAGCTCCCGCACTCCCCGCAGATAGCCGCGCGGATGGACGATCATGCCGGCGGCGGCCTGCACCAGCGGCTCGATCACCAGCGCGGCGATCCGCCGGTGGTTTTCGGCCAGCGCCGTTTCCAACAACCCCAGCGAATGCTCCAGGAGGTTCTCGGCCGCCACGCCCTCGGGCGGGCGATAAGGATTCGGGCAGGGCAGTCGCAGCGTTTCGAACAGCAGCGGCCGGAACATGGCGTGGAACCGCTCGACCCCGCCCACGCTCACGCAGCCCAGCGTATCCCCGTGGTAAGCGTCTCCCAGGGCCACGTAGCAGGTCTTCTGAGGCCGCGGGTCGTCGCGTTGTCGCCAGTACTGAAGGGCCATCTTGATCGCCACTTCGACGGCCGTGGCCCCATCGTCGGAGAAGAACACGTGCCCCAAGCCCGGCGGAGCCAGATCGACCAGCCGCCGGGCCAACCGGATGGTCGTCGGGTTCGACGCGCCCAGCGAAGTGACGTGTGCCACCCGGTCGAGTTGCTCGCGGATGGCGGCGTCGAGCGTCGGGTGCCGATGCCCGTGGACGTTGCACCACAAGCTGCTGACGCCGTCGATGTACTGATTCCCGTCGACGTCGACCAGCACGCAACCCTCGGCGCGCTCGATGATCAGCGGCACGTATTCGGCCATCTGCGTAAAGGCGTGCCAAACGAGCGTGCGGTCCCAGGTCTCGAGTTGTTCGGGGGTGGGGTCGGGCATTAGGAGATTGGTTCGTCACGCTGCGCAGTGTCCGGCGATTCCTGTTGTTCGATCAGCCTATTGCGCGCCTCGGCCGTCACCGGTATCAGGGTTGATCGAGCGCGGCTTGAACAGGCGGCTCATGGTTATTCTGCGGTTCTTTCTGGAGAACCAGTCGCTCTCCATAATCCGATTCTTCCAGTTCTGCCTTTCCAAAACGCGGCAGATCCTTTTGTTGGGTAGAATTGCACCAAGCCTTACGGGTTGCAACGTCATATAGAAAGTAGACGTATTCGCCGGTGGTAAGTAGCGCTCCGGGATGGACATGACAAAAGTGCTTCCCAACGAGCAGAAGTCGTGAGTCGTCGTTGGACCAAAGGAACCTTTCCGATCCGATCGGGAGTCCTTCATCCGGAGAAGAGAAGATCGTCTGCGAGGCTTCTTCGTCTTTCAAGTCTTCCAAGTAAATCCTGAAATTACGATCGATGAACCTGAACGGACTCTCAGCCAACACAGCACGGAGATTCTCGCTCGGCGACAAGCGCGAGGTGGTCACCGGGCCTTTGAGTGGAAACACCGCCGAGAATCTGCCCGCCAATAGGCAGACAATGGCCAGCAGGAGGTACGGCATCGCTTTCTTCATCCGGAAAGTCCTTTCCCCACAACGCTTCGCGAATCGCCTGCACGCAATCAAACGCCTTCGGTCTCGTCGTCATCGATCATCATTCCCAACTGACGATCACCGGCGCGCCGACCGGGACGCCGAGCATCTTGGCGGCGTTGTCGCCGACCACGGCCAGTTCCAACCGACCGCGGGAACCGATCACCGCGATCAGCGTGCCGCGGGGCTGGTCGCCGTAGGCCCAATAAATGCCCCAGGTTTCGTAGATGTTGCAGATGACGCAGACGCGCTCGTCCGTGGGGCGGCCCGCGAGCGCCCGGGCGGTGATGTTGGTGATCAGGTTGCCGAACGAGTCGATCTCCAGCACCTGGCCTTCGATGCGCATAGGCATTTCCCGGACCTGCGGCCAGTCGATTTCGGTCAGCGCCAGGTGCGGCGGGCCCAAGCGGTCTGGATCCAGCCCCAGACTCAACCGCGCGGCGACCGGGGCCATGATGTCGCGGCCGTGGAACGTGCCGGAAACCTCGTCCAGCCAGTACTCGGGATTCTCCAACCGGATCAGTCGCGAGGGCGGAGTCCGTGCGGCCAGGCGGCTGAGCAGGCCGTTGTCCGGAACGACGTAGTGATGTTTTCCGATCCGGGCGTAAACGATCGCCCGGCGGGTGCCCACGCCGGGATCGACCACGGCCACGTGGATCGTGTCGTCGGGGAACCACTCAGCCACGTCGTCCAGCACCACCGCCCCGTGGCGGATATCCTGCGGCGCAACGTCGTGCGTGACGTCGACGATGGTCACCGCCGGGTTGATCGAGAGGATCACCCCCTTCATGGCCGCCGCGTACGGGCTGCCGGTGCCGAAGTCGGTGGTTAGGGTGATGATGCTCACGCTTTTTCAATCAACTCGAGACAGATCTCGCGAACCCTCGCCGGATCCACGTTCGGATTCTTCTGCTTTGCCTGGCCGATCAACGCCCCGGCCGCTTTGACCTTGCCTTCTTTGACTTGGGCGACGATTTTCGGGTTGGCCTGAAGCAGTTCGCGACAGAGTTCCTCCAACGCCGACTCGTCGACCTCCTCGATGCCCAGGCCCTTCATCGCTTCGTCGAGCGGGCGGCCCGAGGCGATCATCTCGGCCAACACCTCGCGGCCGCGGCTGGTGGTCAGCTTGCCGGCCCGGACCGTCCGGATCAACTCGGCCAACGCGCCGGCCGCGACGGGGAACTTCGCGACGTCGATCTGCCGCTCGTTGAGCGTCCGCAGCACGTCCTGTTGGACCCAGTTGCTGGCCAGCTTGCCGTCGCCACAGGCTTCGGCCGTTTCTATATAGTAGTCTACCAGCGGGCGGCCCTGGTTGACCAGTACGTCGGCGTCGTACGGAGTGATGCCGTAAGTCGTTTCCAGGCGGGTTCTTAAGTCGGCCGGCAATTCGCCCAACGAGCCTCGCACCCGATCGACCTGCTCTCGGGTAACGATTACCGGCACCAGGTCCGGGTCGGGGAAGTAGCGGTAGTCGCTCGATTCCTCCTTGGTGCGTTGTTCGCGGGTGATCTGGGCCGCTTCGTCCCATCCGCGGGTCGTCTTGTGGCCGCCGGGCCCGCCCATCTTCCGGCCGGTTTCCTTCCAGACATTGAGCTGCCGGCCGGCCTCGTAATCGAGCGCCCGCTCGACCGCCCGAAAGCTGTTCATGTTTTTCACTTCGACGATCGGCGTGGCGACCTGTCCCTCGGGCGTATCGACGTGCAGGTTGATGTTGGCGTCGACCCGCAGGCTGCCCTCCTGCATGTTGCAGTCGGAGACGCCCAGGTAGTTCAGCAGCAGTTTCAGTTCGGTCAGATAGGCCCTGGCCTCGGCGGGCGACCGCATGTCGGGCTCGCTGACGATCTCCAGCAGCGGCGTGCCGCAGCGGTTCAGGTCGATGCGGCTGTCTGCCTTGCCGGCCTCTTCGTCGTGCATGCTCTTGCCGGCGTCTTCTTCGAGGTGTGCCCGGATGATACCCACCCGCTTCGGCTCGAACTGCCCCTTGGGATCGCTGATCGACAGGTAGCCGCCATGGCTCATGGGCAGGTCGAACTGGCTGATCTGGTATCCCTTGGGCAGGTCGGGATAGTAGTATTGCTTGCGATCCCACTTGGTCAACGGCGGGATCTCGCAGTTCAGCGCCACGGCCGTCTTCAGGGCCAGCTCGAACGCCCGGCGGTTCATCACCGGCAGCGCCCCGGGCATACCGATGCACACGGGGCAAGTCTGCGTGTTCGGCGGCGCCCCGAACTCGGTGCTGCACGCGCAGAACATCTTGCTCCTGGTGTCCAACTGCACGTGGACCTCCAGGCCGATAATGATTTCATAGGGCGGACTGTGCATCGCAGATCGTCGCTACCTATCTCTTGATGGAGCATTCATCCTGCTCTGGGATCGCACGATCTCTTCTTTGAGTTGATTGATGAGTTTATTGAGAGATTGCAGTGTCAACTCTCGGACGTGCTCATCCTCACCCGGCCTATTTCGGGTTGCCTCGTACTGGTCTTCGAGCATTTTCAACTTGTGCCGGGTGACTTCCAGTTCCCGCTTGCTTTGGAGAGTCATAGTATCACCTCAATCATACCTTTTGGAATCAGGTGCCGATCCGTGGCGAAGAAGTGTCGAAGCAACTGGTCGAAAGCATCCCGATCGACGAGTTGGACATCCAAGAACGGGAAGCCAGTGCGTAGCTCTCTCTCTGCGGCGGGGTCCTTGGGAAAACCCTCCTCGATCAACAGAACACAATCTACATCATTGGGCTCGAAGACATCGGTGACAAAACTCCCGTTGACGATTATGCGCCTCACGCCCGCTCGTATCGCGGCATCCACCAGCCACCGCAGCGACTCCATTTGGACGCGACGTACCTCCGATTGGCGACCGAGCTTATGCTCGATTTCGTCGAGAGCTGCCGGGTGCAAGCCCTGTGGCAAGTACCCATGTTCATTGAAATCGGGAATCACTCGTGCTGATCTCGCATTGACGTGTTCGCACGTTCAAAGGGCATCGTACGCGTCCATTTCGGGCCGTTGCCAATCTTCGGCGAACGCAGCCAGCCGCCCCCGCAAATCGGCCGCTTGTTGCCGATCGATACCACGCTGGCCGAGATCTACGGGCCCGGCGCCTGCAAGAAAGGTCACGATCACTCGTCCCGTTGTCCCTTCAGGCACCGATTCCAGCAATTCCACCTTTCCATCACGATAAACGCCTTCGACGGATTTGAGCATGAATTCGTTCCTCCGTGTACATGATTCTACCGTGCATGAAGGAAAACGTCAATCTTGCCCTCCTTCATCAGAACATATCGATCATCTGCTTGCCGCCGTGGTCCGGATTGCCGACCAGCTTCTGTCCCATCGGATCGACTATGAAATCCAATGCCTCCAACGGGATCTGTCCGATCAGCACCGGACACTCGTCGGGCAACCCGGCCACTTCGACCACGCAATCTCGCCCTTGAACCGTCAGCCGCACCGCGTCGTATATCGCGAACTCCGTGATTCCCGAGGCAGTTCGTGCGGTTCGAGTACGTTGTTGTTCGAGTCCCAGTTGCTCGATCAGTCTGCCCGGCATCGAAAGCAAGGTAGCGCCGGTGTCGACCAGCGCGTCTTCCACTTCAAGGGTCCGAATCTTCTCTTCGGCCAAAGTGTGTCTCCTAAGCGCGAAAACATCCCCCAGATTCTCGATCCGAGCAGAAACCAAAACCTTGCCCATTGTGTTGATCTCCATAGGGTATCTCCTCGACATCTCAAGAAGAACAGTTGCGAACGGATACGACCCACCTAAGCGCGGATTTCTTGAAACCTGGGCAGGACGCCAGTTTCCACGAAGTATCGTTCAATCTGTATCCCAGCGCCCGCAGTCGTCGCGCCACTTCTTTGTATCTGAAACCGGCCAAACGGCCCATCAGCGGATTCCTACCGGTATCACGAGATCCACCGATGCGCCCCCGCAAGTGGTGACAACGCCGGCGGCAACGGGTCGCCGTGATCCAAACATGATTCGGCGATCTTTCTGGCCAGCCCCTGGGCAATCTCCACCGCTTCGACGATGCTTCTCCCCTCCGCAACCAAACCGGGAACATCGAGGCTGGTGGCCAAGTAGCCTCCCTCGTCCAGCGGTTCAATGTGTAGCCTAATCGTGACTTCGTCCATGCAAGAGCCTCCCAAAATACATCAGCCGGAGCCGATCGCCCGGCGAAACGGTTCCTCCCCTTTTCCCGGTAATTCTACCACGAGGGCAACACCCCAGTCCAGAGGGGTGCTTCCACGCTGCCCGCTCAGTCCAATGCCGGCTTGCGCGTGTGCCAATCGGTCGCCTGCTGAAACATGTGGGCGCCGCGGAGCAGGCGTTCTTCTTCGAACGGGGGCGCTTGCAGGTGCAACCCGATCGGCAGGCCGCCGCTGCTGAAACCGCAGGGGATCGAGATGCCGGCGATGCCTGCCAGGTTCGTGCTGACCGTGTAGAGATCGAACAGATACATCGCCAGCGGATCGTCGACCTTCTCGCCGATCTTGAAGGCCGGGGTGGGCGCGACCGGGCCGAGGATCAAGTCGACCTGCTCGAAGGCCCGGTCGAAATCCTCGCGGATCAGCCTTCGCACCTGCAAGGCCTTCTTGTAGTAGGCGTCGTAGTACCCGGCGCTTAGGGCGTAGGTGCCCAGCATGATCCGGCGCTTCACCTCCGCGCCGAATCCCTCGGCCCGGCTGCGGCGGTACATGCGGATCAGCGGGTTGTCGAGATGGTCCAACGCCATCCGGTCGCCGGCCGCTTCCAGCTCTTTTCGCTGGGCCGCCAACTGGGCAACCATTTCTTTCTGGTCGGTGCGATGACCGTAATGGGCGCCGTCGTATCGGGCCAGATTACTCGAGGCCTCGCAAGGGGCGATGATGTAATACGTGGCGACCGCGTATTTGCCGTGCGGCAGCGAGACCTCCTTGACCGTCGCGCCCAGCGACTCGTAGACGTCGACCGCCTCGCGAACGGCCGCTTCGACCTCTGCGTCGAGCCCCTCGCCGAAATGCTCCCCGACCAGGCCGATCCGCAAGTTCGCAAGCGGCCGGCGAACCGTCTCGGTGTATTTCGGCACGGGCAGGTCGACGGACGTGGAATCCAACGGGTCGTGCCCGGCCAGCACCTCGAGCAGCAGGGCGGTGTCTTCGGCCGTTCGGGCCAGCGGTCCGATCTGGTCCAAGCTGCTGGCGAAGGCCACCAACCCATAGCGGCTCACGCGGCCGTAGGTCGGTTTCAGGCCGGTGATGCCGCACAGCCCGGCCGGTTGGCGAATGGATCCGCCCGTATCGCTGCCGACGCACAAAGGGGCCATCCGCGCGGCGATGCACGCGGCCGCCCCGCCGCTGGAGCCGCCGGGAATGTGATCGAGGTTCCAGGGGTTGCGAGTGGGGTAGAAGGCCGAATTCTCGTTCGAGCCGCCCATGGCGAACTCGTCCATGTTGGTCCGGCCGATCAAGACGGCGTCGGCTGCCAAAAGCTTCTCGATGACCGTGGCGTTGTACGGGGGACGGAAGTTTTCCAGGATGCGCGAAGCGCACGTGGTCGGCTCGCCCTGGGTACACAAGAGATCCTTCACGGCCACGGGCAACCCGGCCAGGGGGCCCACCGGTTTGCCGCTCTTGCGGCACTGGTCGATCTGTTCCGCCCTGGCCAGAGCGCCGTAAGCGTCGACGCGCAAGAAGGCCCGAACCTTCTGGTCGTGGTTCTCGATCCGATCGAGGAACTCCTCGGTGACCTCCACCGAAGTGATCTCCCCCGAAGCAAGCCCGTCGAGGAGTTCCGTGGCGGTCTGATCGGTCGGGGACATGGCTCAGCCTTGCTCGCCCAGCACGGCGGGGACCAGATAGCACTCGTCGTCGCGGTTGGGTGCGTTGGCCAGGGCCTGCTCGCGGGGTAGCCCCGGTCGGGGTCGATCCTCGCGAAACACGTCGGAGAGGTCCAGCGCGTGGGCCATCGGCTCGACGTTCGCAGTATCCACTTCAGAGAGCAACTCCATGTAGTCCAGGATCTGGCCCAACTGGACCGTCATCCTGTCGAGTTCCTCTTCCGAGAGAAGGAGTCGCCCCAACAGCGAGACCTTTTCGACTTCTTCGCGCGAGATGGCCATCCCGGCGGTCGCCTCCGCGGTTTGGGGATTCGGCAGGCGTTGGGCTACTGCTTGGTTTCGGCCGCCTTGGGAAGCTTGAACGGGGTGGCGTGGATTCGCTTGGTGATCGCCCCGCTGCGAATGCACTGGGTACAAACCCGCATCGTCTTGTGTGTCCCGCCGGCGGTGGTAACTCGAACCTTCTGAAGATTGGGTTTGAATTGCCGCCGAGTGATCCCGGTAACCTTGGTGCCGACACCTCCGAGGTATTTCGCTTTACCTCTGTGGGCGACGGAGTTCCCCATGGCGGGCTTTTTTCCACACATTTCACATACGCAAGCCATACGAACTTCCCTTCAGCCGACGGTTAGCGACGGACAACCAAACACCTCAGTATACTTAGTCCCCTGGCCGAGGCAAGGGGGAAGCCTCCCCGCCTTGGAAAAAGCGGTCCGTGCGGAATCAGGGGCCGCAAACCGAAGAAACCGGCGGAAAAGAGGAACCTTCCGCCTGGTCCAGCGTCCCTCGCTTCCTAGCCCTCGCCCCTCAAGTCGCCTACCTCGCGTATACGGGCCGGCGGCCGGGGCGTTTTTTCCGGCTGGTGCCGTTCTCGCTCAGCACCCGCTGGGCCTTGGCCAAGTCGTTGACCTTGATCGCAGCCGAACTGCGCCCGCTGCTGCTGAACGAACTATACGCGTAATCGATATTCAAATGATCGGCGGCCAGCCGCTCGCAGATCTTCCGAAAACCGCCCTGTTGGTTGGGAACCTCCACGAACAAGACGTCGGTCGCCTCGAAGCGAACACTGCTCTTTTCCAGAATCTCCACTGCCCGATCGTAATCGTCCGGCACGAATCGCAACGTGCCCCGCTCTCCCGTATCCATCACCACCAACGCCCGAAAACCGACTTTCTCCTTGCTTAGCGTCGTCAAAAGATCCGCCAGCCTACCCGGCTTGTTCACCAGCATGACCGAAAGTTGCTTGGCCGTTTGCATTGCGTTCTTCCTTTCTCGCGGGTTGAGAAGTGCTAGAATGGTCCGTCAGAAACGCGGGCAAGATCGAGATAAGTCCCCATTGATGATAGCATTTGCCTAATAATTGGTCCAACATGGTTCAGAAAACGCGAGAAAGAGGTTCATAGACATTTTGCCGAGTTTCACCAGTCTGCCAACAGAGACCAATTCCGCAGAATGGCAGACCTGGTCCGTAGGCAACTCGGTGATTTACCCAATAGGGGTATGCCGCCGCCGCGGTTGGGAACTATTGGCAACCGGAATCCGTCATATACTATTGAGCAGGCTGCGGGAGGCGTCGCCGACGGCGATCGCACACTCGGTCGCCGTCGTGCACGCCGCCCGGTTTCGCCAACCCGGACACTTTTCTCCACTTCTTCCCGGCAAAAGGAGACCTCGATCATGAACCGGCCTTTGACCCTCTTATTGGCGATCTTGCTGCTGGCCCTGCCGGCAGTTGCCTGGTCTCAGGGACTGCTGGTGGTGACGGACCCGAACCAGAGCGCCCGTCTGCCGCGTCCGATCATCATTTGGCCGCCTCCGCATCCGCCGCACCCGCCGCACCCGATCCCTGTTCCCCGGCCGCTGCCGCCGACCAGCTACAAGATCAAGAGCCTGGACATCAACGCCCGGCTGATCGACCAGGTGGCCCAGGTTCAGATGTCGCAGACCTTCACCAACACCGGCAGCCTCCAGATGGAGGTCTCCTTCGTCTTCCCGCTGCCTTACGACGGGGCCATCGAGCAGATGACGCTGCTGGTCGACGGCAAGGAATACCCGGCCAAGCTGCTCGACGCCACGGAAGCCCGGCGGATGTACGAAGAAATCGTCCGCAAGAACAAGGACCCGGCGCTGCTGGAATGGATGGGCACGGGCCTGTTCAAGACGAGCGTGTTCCCGGTTCCCGCCGGGGCCAGCCGCACCGTCACCATGCGCTACTCGCAGATGTGCCGCAAGCAGGAAGGGCTGACCGACTTCATGTTCCCGCTCTCCACGGCCAAGTACACCAGCCACGCAGTCGAAGAGGTCACGATCCGCGCCACGATCGAGAGCAGCGACGAGATCAAGAACGTCTACAGCCCGACGCACTCCATCGAGATCAAGCGGCCCGACGACAACCACGCCACGATCACCTTCACCAAAGAGAACGAGGTCCCGTCGTCCGATTTCCGCCTGCTCTACGATATAGGCAAAGGCAAGGTCAGCACCCGCGTGTTGAGCTATCGGCCCGACGACGACGAAGACGGCTTCTTCATGCTCCTGGCCAGCCCGAAGATCGAGGCCCCCGACGAGCGGCCGAAGAAAACCGTGATCTTTGTGCTCGACCGTTCCGGCAGCATGAGCGGCACGAAGATCGAGCAGGCCCGCGCGGCGGCCAAATACGTGTTGAACAACCTCCGCGAAGGCGATATGTTCAACATCGTGGCCTACGACAGCCAGGTCGAGGCCTTTCGCCCCGAGTTGCAGCGGTTCGACGAGAAGACCCGCCAGGCCGCGCTGGGTTTCATCGAAGGCATCTACGCTGGCGGCAGCACCAACATCGACGGGGCCTTGCGGTCGGCGCTGGGACAACTCGTGGACGACAGCCGGCCGAACTACGTGCTGTTCCTCACCGACGGGCTGCCCACCGCCGGAGAAACCAACGAGATGAAGATCGTCGACAGCGCCAAGCAGTCGAACAAGGTCCGCGCCCGGGTCTTCACCTTCGGCGTGGGCTACGACGTCAATAGCCGACTGTTGGACAAGCTGGTCCGCGAGAGCTTCGGACAGGGCGAATACGTGCGGCCCGACGAGGACATTGAGGAGTGCGTCAGCCGCCTCTACCGCCGGGTGGAAGCGCCCGTGATGACCAACGTCGAGATCGTGATCGACGTCGACGCGGTCAAGTCGGCCAACGGCAACGCGGTCAATCGCGTTTATCCCAAGGGCTCGTTCGACCTGTTCGCCGGCGAGCAGTTGGTGGTGGTCGGCCGCTACAAGACGCCGGGCACGGCCAAGGTGGTCGTCCGCGGCTCGATCGGCAAGGACCAGCAGAAGTTCGATTTCCCCGCCAAGCTCGTCCAGAAGAGCAGCGACGAAACGCACGGCTTCATCGAGAAGCTCTGGGCCGTCCGCCGCGTGGGCGAGATCATCGACGAGCTGGACCTGCAAGGCAAGAACGACGAGCTGATCAAGGAGCTGACCGAGCTGTCCAAGCAGCACGGCATCCTGACGCCCTACACGTCGTTCTTCGCCGACGACACGCGGAGCATCAACGACATGGCGAATGCGACCGGCACGACCGCCCAGCGGCTCGGAGCACTCGATCGGGCGTCCGGTGCCGGCGCGTTTGCGCTGCGCGAGGACAAGGCCCGGCTGAAGTACGCCGAAACGGCCCCGGCCGAACCGGCCCCGTTGATGCCGTCGATCGCGGGCCGGCGGCCGAGTCCCGACCCGGCAGGTCCCGGATCAGGCCCCGGCGGCGGTCCCGGCTACGGGTCGATCGCCGGACAGGCCGCCGGACGCGGCGGCGCCGGCTACGGCGGCGGCGGCTACGGCATGGGCAGCGCCCCGGCGGCCGAACTGTCCTTTGCCGATGAGGTCGCCAAGGAGGCCCAGGCCGCCCAGCAGACCATGCGCAACATCGGCACCCGCACGTTCTACCTGCGCGACGGCCGCTGGATCGATTCGCTGGTCAAGCAGGAAGACGAGGCCAAGGCCACGCGGGTGAAGCAGTTCAGCGACGCCTATTTCGCCCTGGCCCAGCGCCACGGCAAGAAGATGTCGCAGTACATGGTCTTCGACGAGCCGGTGCTCTTGAGCCTGGACGATCAGTCCTATCTCATCGAGCCGTAATGACCGTCGATGATCCGCAAGCAAACAGCCGGGACCTCGCGCCGAGGTCCCGGCCGTCTTATATTCTCAAACCGTAAACGTGCAGTGGAAAATGGGGACTGGCTCCGAGCTGCGGCAGACGCCAAACCTGCGGAAATACCCTGCCGGCTCGGTGCCTGTCCCCTTTTTCCACGTAGTTTCTCCAAATGCCTAACACTCGAAGGAGACAGAAATGCGCTGCTGCACGCCGTTCGAAGCGGTCGGTACGGTCTTTACCTCGTTTCTGATCACGGGCTGCATTCTCGTCGGGCATGGGTTTGCAGCCGAAGAAAGGCCGGCCGAGGAGAAGCCGCGAATCGAGGTGGTCTTCTGCCTCGACACGACCGGCAGCATGTCGGGGTTGATCGCCGGCGCGAAAGAGAAGATTTGGAGCATCGCCAGCACCATGGCGATGGCGAAACCCGCCCCGGACATCCAGATAGGCCTGGTCGGCTATCGAGATCGAGGGGATGACTACGTCACGAAGATCACGCCGTTGACCCACGACTTGGACAAGGTCTATGCCGACCTGCTGGAGTACCAGGCCGACGGCGGAGGCGACACGCCCGAGAGCGTCAACCAGGCCCTGCATGAAGCGGTCCACAAGATCGAATGGTCGAAGGACAGGAAGGTCTACCGCGCGATCTTTCTCGTGGGCGATTGTCCGCCGCACATGGACTATCAGGACGACGTGAAGTATCCCGAGATATGCAACCAGGCGAACGAGAAGCGAATCTCGATCAATACGGTGCAATGCGGCAATCATGCGGCCACGATTCCCATCTGGCAGGAAATTGCGCGAAAGGCCGAAGGTCAGTATTTCCAGGTGGAACAATCGGGCAGTTCTCTGGCAATCACCACGCCGTTCGACGGCGACATTGTCAGAGTCAACGCCAAGCTCGATGCAAGCCGCATCTACTACGGAGCGGCGGACGTCAAGAAGGAGCAGCTTCTTCGCAAGGACGTCGCGGAGGCGCTCGGTAAGAAGGCGAGCGAAGCGGCATCAGCCCGCCGGGCCGTCTTCAACTTGTCGGAATCTGGCGCACTGAATTTCTACGGTGCCAACGAATTGCTGAACGATCTGGAGAAGGGCAACGTCAAGTTGGCCGACATCCCGGCCGATCAACTACCCGCCCAGATGCAGAACATGGACGCGGCGCAACGCGAGGCGTTCGTTACGGAAAAGATCGCCCAGCGCAAGGAACTACGGGAGCAGTTGAAGGTACTGGCCCAGCAGCGCAAGGACTACATCGACAAGCATCTCGCGAAGATGGCGGCCGAGGGCGCACCCGACGAAAGCTTCAGCAAGAAGTTCTCCGACGCATTCCGCGACAAAGCAGCCGGCGCCGGAATGTCCGCACCCTCCGTACCGGCACATTAGTGCGTTGAAGCGGCCCAGCGACTCTCGCTGTGAACACGATTGCTGCGATATTCCGGGTGGTCATGAAGTGCTCCGAAGCGGTAGGGAACTTCTTGGCCCCTTCGGTCGTCTGATTAGCCGGCGGCCCTGCCGCTTGGGGTTCCGGTCACGTCAAGGCCGCGAAAAGGGGACATTCTACTTTTTGCAGAAAGTAGAATGTCCCCTTTTTTCAACGGCAACTCGTTGCCAAGCCTGGGCACCCGGGGGTTGTTTTGCTAAGCCGCAAGCGGCGTTAGTCGTTGAGGAGGGCCTCGAAGTCTTCTTCGGTGAGGACCGGCACGCCGAGCTGTTGGGCCTTGGTTAGCTTGCTGCCGGCCTTTTCGCCGGCGACGACGTAGTCGGTGTTTTTCGAGACGCTTGAGGGAAAAGAGGGACAGTCAACCATATTTGTCGCGACGATCGCGGATACAGGCCGATCGGTCTACTAACAAAGTTCGGCATCAAGTGAAGGAGGAGGATCAATGAGACTTGTCCCGGTATGCGTGGTTCTCTCGCTTGCTGTTTTTTGGACCTCCACCGCTATTGGCCAACCGCAGCCGGAGCTTGGTGATCGAGCAAAAGGCGAAGACGCCATCCCGTTCGAGGTGTTCGCAAGTTTCAAGAGGATCGAGAAGGGCAACCCGATCATTGCCCTCGATCCGCCGCTGTGGGCGGCGGCGACCCACGCGATCGTCGTCGACGACACGGTGCATTACATCTGGTGCAAACGCGATCACGGTGCGCGCTGGCTGATGATGCACGCTACGGCTCCCGTCGGCAACCTTACCGACATCGAGCAGGACGCCCGCAACCCCATCCTCGTGCCTTCGCAGCAAGGTTTCGACGACGCGGCCGTCGAGTACCCCTTCCCTTTTCTGAACCCCGCCGACGGCAAATTCTACATGTACTACCGGGGCAAGGGAAAGACGACGCCCGAGCAAACCGGCCTGCTTGTCAGCGATGGTGACATGGGGAAGTGGACACGCGTCCGGCGGACCCCTGTGATTCCCGCGGATACCGAGCACGAGCGAGATGGCTCGACCCATCCCTCCGTCGCCGTGGTGGGCGAGACGATTCATATCGTCTACACGGGCAAGGCAACGCGGTCGTATGAGGACGGACTGACCATGTGTCATGCGACCGCGCCGACCAGCGACCCGGCATCGGTCACAAAGAACCCGGCCAATCCCGTCTTCAAAGGCAGCGGGCAAGCATGGGACAGCCGGGCCGTTCGTGAGACGGAATTGTTCAAGGGGCCGCGGTACTTCCATATCCTGTACGGTGGCTACGACGGCAAGGTCTGGCGGATAGGGCACGTCCGCACCCGCGACTTTCGCACGTTCGAACCGAACCCCCACAATCCCGTATTCACGCCATCGGCCAACCGCGACGCGTGGGACTGCGACGGCGTGCTGACGCCCCAAGTCATCGAGATCGGCGACACCTACTACATGGTCTATGCAGGCAAGAAAGGCAAGGAGTGGCAAACTGGCTTGGCCAGAACTCGGAAGCCCTAGAACCTTTGCCGGTTACGGCTGAAGAAGTTGAAGTTGCTCAAGAACTGCCGCCGGGTGCCCTTGGTTGTCGGAGCGATCCTCGGTGGTGTGGGACTGTTTGCAGAACGGCCGAGCGGGTTTGGCGTCGGGAAAGCGTAAACGGCCGGAAAGTCTGCAAGCAGAGGGACGGAATATCGAATATGTACGCAGTCAAGACGCAGTAGAAAGAGAATCACGAAAGCACGAAAGTACGAAAACACGAAAATGGGGGACCCCAAACCCCAAGGAAAGCCAGGCGAGAATAATTGCATATGCTGTCCCCGGAACTCTGGCGCGGCGATGGTTCCGACCCAGAGAACTAGCCGCTAATCATCTCATCAAGAACGGGTACGAATGAGGAGTAGCGATGTCCACGTTGGATCGCAAGGCGGCGCAATTGTTCAACGTCTAAGTCGTAGATCTTTATCCGTGATTCCAGGTCAGCTCTGGTTAGCTCGGTGGACCGATCGCGGGACCCTAGAATGGCTCCGGCAATCGCAAAAGGAATCGGTACTATGAAAACCAAGGGACTGCCGCTACCGTCCTCAAGCATCCAGAGCTTGCCGATTCCCGTGAAATGGGTAACCGCAGCGGCGATCGCGCCGAAAGAAATCGCGCCCACCAAACTGTGCCATCCCAAGTGACGAGTTCCCTTCCATCTTCTTCTGTTTCGGCGGACGTTTTCCAGCAAATCGACCAGCGCGCACTCGGATTCAGGACGAGTGTCCCGTGAGAGATCCGGGGCCGTAAGGTCATAGAGTTCCTGTATCGGTCGGTCACGTGTCCAACTCGACGTGATCGATATTGGGGAATCGTCGGGGGCGTATTTCAACCGAGATTTCGTGCCGCAAAAATCGCAGCATAGCGCCGTTCTTGCAGTTGCACGATGGCGTCGCAGTATCCACACGTGGTGAATCGAGGACTCCGCGCTGCACGGGCGAGCTTTCCGGCACTTTGGACAATTCGCAATCGTCCACCCGTCGCCAGCCCTTTCCAGGCGATGCTCAATCAGCAGTCGCGTTAATCTGCGGGCGAGTGATGATTCCCAACTCATTTGCGGAAACTCCTTCTCATTGGCGGTTGCGTAAACTGGTTAGACCGCAATCCGGGGTTGACGCGGAGGCGGTTACGGGGGACCCCAAACGTCCACGGCTTCACTCGTTGAGCAGGGCCTCGAAGTCTTCTTCGGAGAGGACCGGGACGCCGAGTTGTTGGGCCTTGGTTAGCTTGCTGCCGGCCTTTTCGCCGGCGATGACGTAGTCGGTGTTTTTCGAGACGCTCGATGCCGCGCGGCCGCCGTGGAGGGTGATTAGCTCGTTGATGCCCTCGCGGGTGTACTTGGTCAGCGTGCCGGTCACGACCAGCGTCTTGCCCTCGAAGAGGCGCGGCCCCGCGACGGCCGGCGCGGTTGATTCCATCTTGACGCCGAGCTGCTTGAGATCCGCGATCGTCTCCGAGCCGAACTCGCTGTGGAGGAAGTCGTACACGCTTTGGGCGATGATGGGGCCGATTTCGTTGATTTCGCCAAGCTGTTCCACGTCGGCGGCCATCAGGGCGTCCATCGAACCGAAGCGCTCGGCCAAGACGGCAGCCACCCGGGCGCCGACGTGGCGGATCGACAGGGCGTTCAAGAGCCGAGCCAGCCCGCGATTCTTGCTGGCTTCGATGCCGTCCAAGAGGTTGTCGAGCGACTTGCGGCCCATCCGTTCCAACGCCAAGAGCCGGTCCTGCGTCCCTTCCAGCCGATACAGGTCGCCGTAGCTGCCCACCAGCCCTTCGCCGACGAGTTGATCGACCAGCTTGTCGCCCAGCCCTTCGATGTCCATGGCGTTGCGGCTGGCGAAGTAGCGGATGCGCTCCTTGACCTGGGCGGGACACTCGATATTGGTGCAGCGGATGTACACGCCGCCTTCGTCCTTGACCAGCGTGGTGCCGCATTCGGGGCACTCGGTCGGGAAGACGAACTTCGGCAACGGCTTCTTCCGCTGGTGCTTCTCCACGCGGACGATGTGCGGGATGATCTTGCCCGCCTTTTCCACGACGACCACGTCGCCGGGGCGGACGTCCTTGCGCTCGATTTCGTCGGCGTTGTGCAGGCTCGCCCGAGAGACCGTGGTGCCGGCCAGCTCGACGGGCGTGAGATTGGCCACCGGCGTGATCGTGCCCGTCTTGCCTATCTGCACGGTGATCTTCTCGAGCGTGGTGGTGGCTTCGTACTTCTCGAACTTGTAGGCGACCAGCCAGCGGGGGCTTTTCGAGGTGGCGCCGAGCCGCTCGCGCTGGTCGAAGCGGTTGACCTTCAGCACCAGCCCGTCGATCTCGAAATCCAGTTCGTGCAGCCGCTCGATCAGCCGCTCGCAGTGTTCGACGGCCGCGGAGAACGAATCGAAGCACTCGACGTGCGGCGTGGCCGGCAGACCGTAACCGGCCAGCTCGTCGAGGAACTCCATGTGCGTGCTCGACCTGAGCCCCTCGACGTAACCCACGCCGTGACAGAAGAGCCGCAACCGACGCCGGGCACAGATCCGCGGGTCCAACAGCCGCACGCTGCCGGCGGTGACGTTGCGGGTGTTGGCGAAGGGCTCTTCACCGGCGGCCCGGCGGGATTCGTTGAGCGCGACCAGGTCGATATTGGTCATGTAGATCTCGCCGCGGACCTCCAACACGGGCGGCACCCGCTCGCCGGTCAACGCCAGCGGCACGTCGCGGATCGTGCGCATGTTGTGGGTGATGTCGTCGCCGACGCGTCCGTTGCCCCGGGTGACGCCGCGGACGAGCCGCCCGTCTTCGTAGATCAACGAAACGGCCACCCCGTCGATCTTCAACTCGACGACCCACTCGATCGGCTCGTCGCCCAGGAGCCTGGCGGTCCGCTGGCCGTATTTCCGCAGCTCGTCGATGCTGTAGGTGTTGTCGATCGAGAGCATCGGCACGCGGTGTGCGACCTCTTCGAGCCCTTCGATCGGCCGATCGCCGATCCGTTGCGTGGGGCTGTCGGGCGTGAGCAGTTCGGGATGCTCGGCCTCGAGCTTCTTCAGCCGCTCGATCAGCCGGTCGTATTGCAGATCGGTGATCTCCGGTGCCGCTTCCACGTAGTACTTGCGGTCGTGGTGGCGGATCTCTTCACGGAGTCGGGCGATTTCGGTGGCTGGATCGGCCATGGCAGTGGGTAGTGGGTAGTGGGTAGTGGGTAGTGGGTAGTGGGTAGTGGCGAGTAGGAAGAACGCCCCCGCACTGCGTTGCGGGGGGGTGAGTGGTTGTTGTGTTGGATCGAGCGGATTTGATCGCGTTTTGCCCCGACGTTGCAGAGAGCCGTAGCTGAATTCGCAGAGAATTCAGCATTCAGCAATAGACGCCACGAATGCGCAATGGATTATTGCTCCCAGGAGTTCACGGACGATTGGGCCTGGAAACCTCGACGTAACGGTGACCTCGTCCGATGGTTTTATTTTCTGAATTCTTGCGAATTCAGCTACTCTAATCGCACCCGCACGCGGCGGCACAGGAGTCTTGCATGCCGCCCAGCGGATGCGGAATCAGGCAGAGGAACTTCAAGGGGTCGGCGCCCGTGTTGCAGAACTGGTGGAGTTGGTTCGGGGGGACGAAGACGACCGTGCCGGGCTGGAGCGGGTGTTGCACGTCGCCCTCCAAGACGGTGCCGCGGCCCTGGAGCACGAAGACCTCGTGTTCGTGGCGATGCGCGTGCTTGGGCGTGCATCCGCCGGCGTCGATCTCGAACTGGCGCATCGAAAAGGTCGGCGCGGCGTCTTCCTGGCCGATGAGGCTGCGGATCCGACAGCCGACGGCCCCTTCCATCCGAACCGGGGCGCACTCGATCTGCTCGCAATGGACGACTTTCATCATGGCTATCCTTCCTTCGCAGTGGTGTGTCTGGTTACCGACGCGGCATTGCGGCGACGGCGTCCTTATTATCGCGAAAACTTGCCTCCCCGCCACCCACTGGGGAGGAACGGCGCAGAAAAAAACCTCGAGGCGACAACTCCCAGCATCATAAAGGCCTCCGCCAAGGAAACCTTACAGCCGTCGACCTCGAGGCGGTTGTCGAAAAGAACCCGAGGGCCATTTCCAACATGACACACCTATACCAACGGAGAAATTCTTGTCAAGAGCATTTCTTCGCCCGGGAAGGCGAAAGGGGTGCCACCCTGGCTGGAATATGTGCGAATTATTCTCTCGCAGACCTCAGGGTGCGAACCAACTCGACGAACTGCTCGCCGCGGTCGCGGAAGTTGCAGAACTGGTCCGTGCTGGCACATGCGGGCGAAAGCACGATCGAATCGCCCGGGCGGGAACGTTCCCAGCACCAGCCAAGGGCTTCGGCCATGGTTTCGGCCGTCGTGCAAGGGAATTGCGGGTTTCGGGCGGTTACCCAACCTTTGAGGACCTCGCGCACCGAGCCGAAGAATGCTGCGCCGGCGGCGTGTTCGGCCACGGCGGCACCGAGATCGCCGAAATCGAACCCTTTGTCCTTTCCGCCGGCCAACAGCCAGATCGGCTCGTCGAGCGATTGCAGTGCGGCGATGGCGGCCTCGGGCGTGGTGGCCGTGGAGTCGTTGTAGAACTTCCGCCCATCGATCGCGGTGATCGGCTCCAATCGTTGCGGCAAGGCGACGAATTTTTCGAGCCCTTGGCCGATTTCCTTTTCCGCAAGCCCGATCACACCCGCCGCGGCCGCCGCACAGGCCGCGTTGATGCGGTTGTGCCGACCGGGTACCGAAAGGCCGGGAATCTCGGTTAGCCGTGGCAACGGGACAAGCCTTCCGCGGACCAACGGCTCCCAGTCGGCCACTTCTTCGTCGTACGTGTTCAGCACGGCCCGATCATGACGGGTTTGGCCCAGCAAGATACGTTGCTTGGCACGAACGTAATCCTCGTACCCGGCGTGCCAATCCAAATGGTTCGGCGAGCAGCCGGTGACTACGGCAATCTGCGGCATCGCCGCGTTCGGTCCGAGATGCCAAAGCTGGAAGCTGCTGAGTTCCAGCACGACC
Organism: Thermoguttaceae bacterium; assembly: GCA_035527455.1. GTDB lineage: Bacteria > Planctomycetota > Planctomycetia > Pirellulales > Thermoguttaceae > DATLAN01. The sequence goes on along the minus strand of DATLAN010000051.1, from coordinate 32,695 downwards.
CAGTCCTCGGGCAGGATGACGTCGAGCCGATTCAGCAGACTCTTGCCGATGTTTCCGCCCAGCCACGTGCGGCGGCCGGCCTCGCACAGTATGGCGGCGATCATGGCGGCGGTGGTCGATTTGCCGTTGCTGCCGGTGACTCCGATGATCGGCGCCCGACAGAGGGACATGAACAACGCGATTTCGCTGGTCAGCCTGGTCGCCGACTCTCGGGCGATGCGAAGAAACGGATTGTCGGGCCGGACCGCCGGGTTGACCACGAGAAGATCGGCGTCGCGAAAGTCCTCTTCGCGATGGCCGCCGAGATGGAATTGGGCGATGGATTCGTCACGAAGCGCCTCGATCGATTCGGCCAGGGTCCGCTCGTCGGCCAGGTCGGTCACGGTGACGCGGGCTCCTTGGCAGGCGAACCACCGCGCCGCCTCGACCCCGCCCCCAAAGTGGCCCAGGCCCATGATCGTGACTCGCCGTCCGCGAAAACTCATATCTCCACAGTAACTCTCCAGTTACGGCGGCGGCAAGGGCACCCGCCGGGAACCGGGTTGTGATCGCTCGTACCACGGCAGAAAGGGGCTCCTCGGCAGAATTCGTGGGCGGATTCACGTTCGACATGCAACAGCGGAGTACCGGTGCCTCTTCTCTGGTCCCGTCTTTCAATGCCAATCGATCAAAGTAGCCGCGGAATAGAGAAGAGGCACCGGTACTTGGTTTCTCTACCTCAAAAGACGACACGCCACCTGGGATGTAAAGGCTTGCTATGTCGTGGGTTATGTTGCCACGCCACGAAATCGACCCACAAATTCTGCCGAGGAGCCCAGAAAGGATACTCTCTGCGATACAAGAGAATGCCCCTGTACTTATGGGGTGTTGCGAAAAGTGCAGAAATCAGTACAATAGAGGCGGTCTGCGCAACTCCAAGACTTGTTCTTGTCGGAAAGTCGCGAATCTTTCCCCCTCCTTGCCCAAAACGGAGGCAGCGCCCGTTATGTGGAACATCTCGACTTGGGTCTGGACGTGCGTCCTGTCCCTCGCAGCAGCGCCACTGTTCGGGGCTATTCCGCCCGAAATCCGCGTCGTGGCGTTGACCGGGGAGTCGGCCCCGGGAACGGGAGGACAGAACTTCAGCAGCTTCACCTATCAACTACCGCCGGTGGTCGGCAGCGGAGACGTTGCCTTCGCCGCAAAGTTCGGCACCTCCGGCGAAGGGATCTGGCGCGGCCGGGCCGGAGAAGAGATGACCCCGATCGCACTGACCGGCCAAGACGTTCCAGACATTTTCGGCGCCTCGTTCTCGCAATTCAGCGAACCGGCGATCAATCGGTCCGGAAACCTTTCATTCCGGGCCTACTTCAATACTCAGGCGTCGGGCGAGCTGGCCGGCATCTGGTCGTTGCGGGGCGACAGTCTGGCGAACTTGGCGACGAAAGGCCAAAACGCACCCGGTGCCACGGCCCCCTTCGACACCCTCGACCCGCCGCTGGTCAACAATGCCGGGTACACGGCTTTCTTCGCCCGATTGTCCAGCGGTTCGACGAAGGATCGATCGAGTATCTGGGCGGAGGGTTTCGGCCCCGGTCTTTCGCTGGTGGTTCGGGGAACGGATCCGGCGCCGGGGACCGGTGGTACCTTCGACGTCCTGTTCCACGAGTTGGCCTTCGCCAACGGCATCCTCGCGTTCACCGCAACGGTCGACGGTGACGATCTGGCGGGCAACGACGCCTGGGGCGTGTGGAAACAGACCAGCAACGGCCTGTCGTTCGTTGCCCGGCAAGGTCAGGCGGCCCCCGGTTCCGATGGCGACACTTTCGATTCCTTCGGGGACCCGGTGGTCAACGATGCCGGGCACGTGGCTTTTTGCGGCCGGTTGGCGACGGCGGCGTCGGGCATCTACCGAGACAAGGGTGCCGGCCTGACCGACGTGGCCTCGACCGATTCGCCCGCGCCCGGCCCGGGTGGTCGGCAGTTCTCCACGTTCGGAGATCCGGCGATCAATCGGGCAGGCCGGGTCGCCTTTTCGGCCGGCCTCCAGGATGGTGGGCTCGGCGAAGGCACCAAGGGCGTGTGGTCCGACGGACGCACGGGCAACCTGTCGCTGGTGGCCTTCGAAGGCGATACGGCTCCGGGAACTTCCTCGGCCTTCAGCAGCTTCGACAACGTCGTGCTCAACGACACCGGCCAGGTGGCCTTCTCTGCGCAGCTTCGAGACGCTCCGCTCAACGCCGACAACGGTATTTGGGTGCAGGATTACCTGGGAGACCTGGTGCCCATCGTGGTCGAGGGCCAAGAATTCGCGGTGATGCCCGGCGTGCTGCGAACGGTCGAGCAATTCAGTTTCGCCCAGGACATCGGATTCTCGGACTCGCGCCAGATGACGTTCAGTCGCGAAGGGGAATTGCTGTTCCGGCTGAAGTTCGACGACGGTTCGGAAGGGCTCTTCGCGGCCGTGGTGGCCGTTCCCGAACCCGGCACGCTGGCCATGGTGTTGATCGGCGTGTTGTGCCTGGCCGGGCGTTGCGCATGGCGCCGGCGGATGCGTTGAGCCGGCCGACCGAGAAGCCGTACCCAACTCGCGCCGATCCCGCGGCCCGTCTGCGTGCTAGAATTGAAAAACGGCTGGCACGATCATTCGCTACCGCAAGGGGGCGTACCATGACTTCTTTTCAGAAGCAGTTTGCCACCTCGTCCACGACTTACGTGATCAACGGCCGGAAATACAACTCTTTGGACGAGGTCCCATCGGAGTTCCGCAAATTCTTCGACGATCAAAACGGCGACGGTCGCCCCGATTGGCTGCGGGACGCCGTTTCGGGCACCCAAACGCGGGCAGTGACCGAGGGCGCCTCGGTGAAAACGGTCCATGGTCCAACCGCGGCCGTTGCCGATCTTCCCGAAACCGTGACGCCCACGCGGCCGACTGAGACGCAGCCGGTCCACGAGATCCCGCACAGCCGCCGGGAACCGGTCGGCGATTCTCGCCCGTGGAACGAAGCACCGATACAAGGCGTTTTGCCCCTTTCCGTCGTGCTGATCGCCACACTGGCAGCCGCCGCCGTCGGGCTGGCGCTCTACTTCGGCGGCGTTTTCTGATTCCGGGTCGACTTCGGGTTAGGCCCCTCTCGCACGCCGGTTGGGGGGGCCGTGGGCCGGATCCGAGAAAGCCAAGCGGTTGTCTATGCTCCGTGGAGTCGTCGAGAATCGGCCGCAGTGCTATAATGAAAGCGTTGTCACCACCCGGTATAATCGCCTTTTGCTGGTGGGAAGATCTTAGCAGGGAGTTGGCCGGATGACGCCGGAAGTACAAGATATTCTGTATTCCTTTGAATCACTCCCGAATGAGGACAAACGGGAACTGGCCTCCGAGATCATGCGACGCAGCCTGAAGCTCGACGTGCCTCCCGTATCGGACGACGAATTGGTGTCGATTGCGGAACAGGTCTTCCTGGAGCTTGATCGGAGCGAGTCTCCCGATGCCTGATCCGACTCGGGGTGAAGTCTGGCTGGTCGATCTCGGGCTGGTTGCGAAGGTACGTCCTTGTCTCGTCTTGAGCTTGGAGTCGGTCGAAGTTGCCGTGCGTGCATGGCTCGGCCTCTAAACAGAAAACCGCCGCGGGGGTTTACAGACACCAACAGGGCGGTTATGCTCGGTTATGCTCCAGGGGAAAGTCTCCCAAAGTCAATTGCCAGAAACGAAGAAAGGAACCGGAGAATGTCGTCGGCCGCCGAAAGGAAAGACTTCGAAGCGACCAAGAAGATGAAAGGCGTGATGGGGAAGTACTTCACGGAGCTGACCCAGGGGCCCGAGCAGGGAAAGAAGACCGCCTGGTGTACCAGCGTGGGTCCCGCCGAGTTGCTTCGCGCCTTGGGATTCAATGTCTACTTTCCCGAGAACCACGGCGCGATGTTGGGGGCCACGCGGATGGCCACCGACTTGATCCCCGTGGCCAACGCCCGCGGCTTCTCGCCCGACATCTGCTCTTATCTGACCAGCGACGTGGGGTCCTATCTCAAGGGCGAGAGCCCGCTGCAGAAGATGAAACTGCCGGGCCCTCCTAAGGCCGACGTGCTGGTCTTCAACACGAATCAATGTCGCGACGTGAAGGACTGGTTCCAGTTCTACGCGCGGGAGTGGAACGTGCCTTGTGTCGGCATCCACACGCCGCGGTCGATCGGCGACGTGGGCGAGCCCATCGTGGAAGACGTCGCCCGGCAGACCGAGGCGCTGGTGGAGCCGTTGGAAGAAGTGGCCGGCACGAAGCTCGATATCGACAGGCTCCGCGAGGCGATCGATCTCTCGCGGCAGTGTACCGTGCTTTGGAAGGGCGTGCTGGAGACGGCGGCCAACGTGCCTGCACCGTTGACCTTTTTCGACGGCACGATCCAGATGGGCCCGGCCGTGGTCCTGCGCGGTCACCAGGACGCGATCGATTACTACCAGGTTCTGCTGGCCGAACTGAAGCAGCGCGCGGCCGACGGCGTGGCCGCCGTCGAGGGCGAACGGTTCCGCATCTACTGGGAGGGAATGCCCATCTGGGGCAAGCTGAAGGACCTGTCCGAGCTGTTCCTCGGCCGCAAAACGGCCGTGGTCGCCTCCACCTACTGCAATAGCTGGATCTTCGAGGACCTCGACCCGGCCGATCCGTTTCGGAGCATGGCCCGGGCGTATTCGAGCATCTTCATCTGCCGCAGCGAAGACTACAAGGAAAAGTACATCGCCAAGATGGTGGAGAAGTTCAAGGTCGACGGCATTCTCTATCACGACGCGAAGACCTGTCCGAACAATTCCAACTGCCGCTATGAAATGCCGCAGCGACTCCAGCAGAAGCTGGGCAAGCCCTACGTGATCGTCCACGGCGACCTGAACGACCTGCGGCTCTATTCGGAGGAGCAAACCCGCACCAACGTCGAGGCCTTTGCGGAGCAGCTCGCGGAGGGATAGCGTCTTGCGGTATTTCTGTGGCATCGACATCGGCGCTTCGGCCGCCAAGCTGGCGATCGTGGACGAGTCTGCCCGGATGGTCGCCAAGGCCGTGCGGAATTCCGGGGTGAACTATACCCAGTCGGCCGACGCCTGCCTGGACGAGGCGCTTTCATCGGCCGGCCTGGCCCCAGACCGGATCGCCCGCACGGTCTCGACCGGCTACGGACGCGACAACGTGCCCTGGGCCGACGGCAAGATGACCGAAATCGCCTGCCACGGCAAAGGGGCTTTCTTCCATCTCCGGCAGGCGATGACGGTGATCGATATCGGCGCTCAGGACAGCAAGGTGATCCATCTCGACGGTCAGGGACGCCGCACAAGCTTCAAGATGAACCGCAAGTGCGCGGCCGGGACGGGGGCGTTCCTCCAGGAAATCGCCTATCGGCTCGACCTGCCGCTGGCCGAGCTGAACGCCCTGGCCGAGCGGTCCACCAAGGACGTTTCCTTGAGCAGCTTCTGCACGGTCTTCGCCGCCACCGAAATCCTGGCGAAGATCCGCGCCGGCGAGAACGTCGAGGACATCGTCCAAGGGGCCTTTCGCTCGGTCGTCAAGCGAATCGTCGAAATGGACACCGTCGACGGCGCGCTGGTGATGACCGGCGGCGTCGTGGCGCACAACCCGTGCCTGGTCAAGTTGATCGAAGAATCGTTCGCAGTGCCGGTGCTGATCCCTCCCGATCCGCAGTACGTGGGCGCGTTCGGGGCGGCGTTGTTTGCGCTGCAAGAGGCAGAAAAAGGAGAATAGCATGGTGATCAAGGACCCGCCCGTTGAAATCACGGAAAACCTCTGGATGTTCGGCACGAACCAGTACCCCCTTTATCTCTTCAAGGGCCATACGATCTTCGAAGGGGGAATCGGGGCCATGGGCCGGCTGATGCGCGAACAGATGGAGCGGTTGGACATCCCCCGCGACTCGGTCAAGCAGGTGGTCATCCCGCACGGGCATCCGGACCATTCGATGGCCGTCCCGTCGCTGCGCGAGATCTTCCCGGGCATCACGGTGTTGGCCTCGGAAGCCGCCGCGGCGACCCTCTCGGCCGAGAAGGCCATCTCGTTCTTCTGCGACGTGGATGCCCAACTCACCCGGTCGCTGATGAAGGCCGGCCTGATCGCCGAATCGCATTGCCCGAAGCCGCTGGCCGAGAAACAGATCCCGGTGGACGTGCTTCTCAAAGAGGGCGACACGCTCTCGATCGACGGCAGCCGGTTCCGCGTGCTCCACACGCCGGGACACAGCGACTGCAGCCTGAGCTTCCACGAACCCGACGAAGGGCTCCTCTTCATCTCCGACGCCAGCGGGTATTATATGCCCGAGTTCGATTGCTGGTGGGTGAATTACTTCACCGGCTACGAGACCTACATCCGGTCGATGCAGCGGCTGGCCGCCTTGGAGGCCGAGACCCTCTGCCTGGGACATCTCGGCGTGATCCGCGGGGCCGAAGACGTGAAGACCTACTTCGACCGGGCCATCGACGCCACCGAGCAGTACCACCGCCGCATCATCGAAGAGGCCAGGCCCGGCAACACCATCCGCAAGATCGCCGAACAGCTCGGCAGCGAGGTCTACGAGAAGACGCAGTTGATGCCGTTGGAGTTCCTGCAAAAGAACTGCGGGCTGCTGGTCAAACAGTCGTTGAAGCACGAAGGGATGACCTTGGATAAATAACTTCAACGCTGCAGAAAGACGTAGCTGAATTCGCAAAGAATTCAGCAATAAACGACACAAATGCGTAATTGTTTATTGCTCTCAGGAATTCACGGGCGGTTGGGCTTGGAAACCTCATCGCAACATTGACTTCGTCCGGGAATTCTCTGAATTCTTGCGAATTCAGCTACAAACTTCGGTTTGGGAACCCCGCTCCACGAAGCTCCGTTTCGCAGGCCGGAAGCAGAGCTTCCCGCAAGGGCGTTCCCAAGCAGAGCTTGGGAACGAGAAAAAGTTCCAAGAATTCGCTCAGTGCATCTCCCACTCGATGAAGCCGGGCTTTACGTCGGTCATGCAGTTGACGATCAGTTCGACCAGGCCGTCGTAGAGGATCGAGTGCTTTTCCCAGATGTCGTAGTAATTGAACAGATCGCGGATCTGGCCCTTGCAGTTCGAGCAGGGCGTGCAGACATACTTCTTGATCGACGGGTCCAGCTCGCCTTCGAAGGCGTTGAGGATCTGCTGGAGCTTCTTGCGCCCGCTGATCTGGTTGCGCCAGTCGCCGAAGTTGTGGCCCGACATGATGGCGAACCCGCTGCCGCCGCCGCAACAATAGTTGTGCACGCCGTGCGGGTGCATCTCGCGGAACTGCGGGGCGATGCGGCGGAGGATCCGCCGCTGAGGTTCGACGATGCCCATCAATCGGACCAGGTTGCACGGGTCGTGCAAGGTGACCGGGAAATCGTTGCGCGCCGGATCGACCTGGATCCGGCCGGAAGCGATCAGTTGCTCCAGCGTGACCATGCAGCTCTCGCGCGGGATGTTCAAGTCGCCGGTGAGCACGCGGTCGGCGATCACCGTCAGCGCCTTGTGGGCGTGGCCGCACTCGCCCAGCACGATCTTCTTCACGCCGAGCTTCCTGGCCACCTCGGCGTGCTTGAGGGCCACCCGGGCGAACTGGACGTCGTCGTACCAGACGCCGTAGTTGATGCCGTCGTATCCGACCAGCTCGCTGGAGAGGGTCCAGCTCAGGCCGGCCGACTCGAAGATCACGGCGAACGCCCCGGGATTCATCGGCCAGGCGAGGATCTCGCCGGCGTTGTGGATCAGCAGCACGTCCGCGCCCGACTTGTCCCAGGGCGTGGTGATCGACATGCCGGTCTTTTCCGACACGTCCTCGTCGATGAACTCGATGTTGTCCTTCACCACCGCCGCGTTCATGCCGGTGGACGACCCGACCGCAAGCTGCAGCACCGAGCCGCTTTGGTGCAGTTCCTTGGCCGCGATGCCCAATTCCTGGCTGAAGAGCTTGCGGATCTCGTGGGCGATCAGGCCGTTGTCGACGCCGATCGGGCAGGTCTGGGCGCACCGGCGGCAGAGGTTGCACCGATAGGCGAGTTCGGCCAGCCGGGCGACGGTGGTCCAGTTCAGCTCGATTTCGCCGTCGCGCCACGCCTGCAGCAGCCCTCCGTTGGACTTGACGTACTTCTTGTACAGGCGGCGGAAGACCTCCGAGCGATAAGCCGGCCGGTAGACGGGGTTGCGTCCGCTGGCCTCGTAGATGTGGCAGGAATCGGAGCACGTGTGGCACGCGGCGCAGTGTTCCATCGAGAGCAGCAACGGTTGGAGGAACGTCCAGTTGTTCTCCTTGGTGAAGAGCTTCTGCAGGCCGGAGAGGAACTTCGCAACCAGCTCGTCCTCTTCCTGCTTGCTCTGGGGTTTGGGGATACTGAGGGCGATCGTGTCGTCCAGCGAAGACTCGTAGCGCTCGCGGGCCGATTCGCTCAGCGGCGCGAAGTCGGGCGTGGATTCCGGGCGCTCGAACGGCGGCGGCAGCGGTTCGAAGTCCTCCTTGCGAAGTTCGGTCAGTTTGGGCGACGGTTTCGAGATGTCTTCGACCTTGATGCGCTTCTTCATGACGGTTGCTTCTCCTCGACCTCCGACGCGGCCACCTCGGCCCAAGTCTTCTTCCCGTCGCCGCGGATGTGGGACGCCGACCAGCTCACCGGGTATTGCAGCATCCGGCCGACCTGCCGCTCGATCTCCCCGCCCGGCAGGTTCGGCTCGTCGCTCCACCGCACGTCGTGATACATGAACCACTTGGTGAAGAAGTGCGACATGTGGGTCAGCGGAATATAGGCCAAGAGCAGCGACGCCAGGACGATCTCCACGGCGATCCAGCCCGGCGGTGACGCGGAGGCGACACCGGCAGCGGACAGGTCGAACGTCACCAGGCGGGCGAAATAGTCTCTCAAGGCGACGAAACGCGGGTCGGCAAGGCCGTGGGCGACAATCGCCACGGCGAACGTCGCCGCGAAGAAGGCGAGGTTGAAGAAGTCGATCTTCTTGGTGTATTCACGGTAGTCTTCGTCGAAGACGCGCTTCGCCAGCAGCGCCGCGGCGCCGATCAGGCCGAACCACAAGGCAGCGTACCCGACGACGTACGTCAGGTGGTGCAGGGCTCTTCCCATCGCGCCGCCGGCGGCCGACACGTCGGCTCCGGCCGCGATGGCGATGCCGCCTATCCCCAGCAGCACGACCAAACCGGCCGAGAGATACAGACCGAAGTGGAACGGGAAGGACCGGAACCAGTGGCCGCGGTTGTGCTCCCAGACGCCGGCCAACAGCAGGATTTCGGGGATCATCACCTTCAGTTCCCCGGCCAAGGACGACCGGCGCGGCTTGGTCCACCAGTCCGGCTCCTCGAGGTACGAACCTCCGTAGCTTGCCCGGCCCTTTTCGTGGGCGACCGGGTAGAGTTCCCAACGCAGATGGATGGGCAGCCGGGCGAGCTTGACGGCCCGGCACACGATCGCCCCCAAGAAGACTGCCAATGAGACGTAGGACACTGCGAGCAACGCCGAAACCACCGATTATCCCTCCTTCCCGTAATGCCGTTTGCGGTCGAGAAGCTCCCGAATGGCCGTACCGGCATCCCGGGAGCCCGACTGATCGTAGACCACACTCTTGATCTCTTCGGTGCAGAGCGAACCGAAGCGGTACACCACGCACTGCCGACATTCGTTTCCATGCGAGGGCTCGCAGTCCAGGCCCGTCATCATCCAGCAAGGCCGGGCGTTGTCGCGGTAGGCCGGGCACTGCTCCCGCTTTTGCGTACTGCAAGGCAGCAGGTCCCAGCACGGGAGCAGGGCCTGCAGCCGGCGAATTCCGCCGATGCTCACGCCCAGCTCCTGGACCATCCGCTGGATGTTCCGGATGCGATCGATGTCCTCGTGCGAGAACCGCCGGTGACCGGAAGGCGTCCGGAACGCAAGGATGAGTCCCTCGTTCTCGTATTTCCGGACGGCCGAATCCGAGAGCCCCACTTTTTCGGCAAGCGTGCCGATGGGCATCACGGGCTCCGAAAAATCGTGGTTGGACTCCATGTAGGTCTCTCCAGCCTTGGCGCGGGACGCCGCGGGGAAACGATAACTCGTTGCACGAAAACAACTTAGGGGCCGTGTTGACCTCTTCCCGAAGAACTTGTATATTCTGGTATAAGATATTTGTACTTATTGGTCAAGATATCCTCGCTGCACGCCCCGGCCCTCAAGCGCCGCGTTCGATCGGGCGGGAGAGCGGGGGAACTGGCAAGACGCGGACCCTTCTATTGGGCGCTGCCGCCGGTTGTATATGACTACAGGCAAAGGAGATATGCCGATGAGTGAAGAGCGAACCCGGTCCCATCACGACTCCGGGTCCATGAAACTTCCGCTTGCCGGGCGGAAACTGGTGGTCGCCGACGACGAGCCCGATCAACTCGACTACCTGGCTACCGTCTTCGAGGACCACGGAGCCACGGTCGTCAGGGCCACCAACAGCGACGAGGCCCTGTCGATGGTCCGTAGCGAGAAGCCGGACCTCTTGACCCTCGACCTGGCCATGCCGGGGCGGAACGTGGGCGAAGTTTTCGAGGCCCTTCGCAACGACCCGGAACTGGGCGGGTTGAAGATCTGCATCATCACGGGCCGGCCGGAACTGCGAGGGCTGATCTACCAGCGTTCCGTCAGGCGGCCCGAAGGATACCTGACCAAGCCGGTCACCGAAGAGTCGCTCCTGCTGGCCGTCCGCAAGTGCCTGGAGGTGTCGCACTAGTGCCGCCGGCCGGGGCCGAAGGAGGGTCTTGCACTCGTCGTAATATTGGGGGAGAATCAGAAAAGACCTCCAAATGAAGAGACCAGCCGTTTGGGCATTCCACGATTGAAGGCCCCGCGACAGCTCCCGGATGTTGCGATGGACGATGCTTATCGCCGCTACTTCGACGCGATGCCCTGCTACCTGTCGGTGCAGGACCGCCACTTCCGGATCATGGACGCCAACCGGCGGTTTCGCGACGACTTCGGCGAAATCGAGGACCGTTTCTGCTATCAGGTCTACAAACAGCGTTCCGAGAAGTGCGAGGTTTGCCCGGTCGAAGAGGCCTTCCGCGACGGTCAGAGCCATCGCAACGAGGAACGGGTCCAGTGTCTCGACGGTACGGAAGTCCGGGTGCTGGTCGAGGCCACACCAATTCGCGACGAGAGCGGTGAGGTCGTGGCCGTGATCGAGATGTCGACCGACATCACCCAGATCAAGAGTCTCGAGCGGCAACTCCGCCGCAGCCGGCGCCGCTACCGCCTGCTGTTCGACGAGGTGCCCTGTTACATCACGATCCAGGATTCCCAGTTGCACGTCGTCGAGGCCAATCGGGCCTTCCAGGACGATTTCGGCAACGGGCTGGGGCGGAAGTGCTACGAGGCGTACAAGCATCGCACCGAGCCGTGCGTGCCCTGCCCGGTCCAGGAGACGTTCGAGGACGGCCAGACCCGTACCCGAGAAGAGGTGCTCACGTCGCTGGGCGGCCGACAGATCCACGTGCTGGTCACCACCGCGCCGATCCGCGACGGCACCGGTCGGATCACCGGCGTGATGGAGATGAGCGCCGACATCACGCAGGTCCGGGAACTGGAAGACCGGCTGACTTCCTTGGGGCTTCTGATCGGCTCCGTATCGCACGGGCTGCGCGGCATGCTCAATGGGCTGGCCGGCGGTATGTATCTGGTCGACACCGGGTTCAAGAAGGACGATCACGAGCGAATCCACAAAGGCTGGGCAACCGTGGGGCGCAACGTCACCCGAATCCGCAACATGGTTTCCGACATCCTCTACTACGCCAAGGACCGGGTGCCGAACTGGGAGCCGCTTTCCGCCGTCGAGGTCGCCGAGGAGGTTTGCAGCCTGACGGAGCCGAGAGCCAAAGACCACAACGCGCAACTGACCGCGACCCTCGACCCGCAAGCCGGCCTTTTCGAGGCCGACGCCCAGGCGGTCCGCTCCTTGCTGGTCAATCTGCTCGAGAACTCTCTGGACGCCTGCCGATCCGACGGCGGCAAAGACCTGCACCAAGTCGACCTGCGGCTGCGGGGATCGGCGGATCACGTTGAATTCGAGGTCGAAGACAACGGTATCGGCATGGACCGCGAAACCCGGGAAAAGGCCTTCAGCCTCTTCTTTTCCTCCAAGGGCACGGAGGGGACCGGCCTGGGGCTGTTCATTTCCGACCGCATCGCCCGCTCGCACGGCGGCACCATCGAGTTGGAGTCCGAGCCCGGCGTCGGCACGCGGTTCATCGTTCGTCTGCCCCGCAAACGGCCGGGGATGCAAGAACCGGAAGACCCTCAATCGTTCCAAACGGAGGCGTTTCATGGCTGATCGAACGAAGACCGTGCTGGTCGTCGACGACGACCCGGACGCACGCGATTTCCTCACCACGGTTCTCGAGGACAACGGGTACGCCGCCGTCACGGCCGCCGACGGGACAGAAGCGATCGCCATGATCCAGCAGCAGCCGCCCGACCTGGTCGCGTTGGACATCACCATGCCCGAGAAATCCGGCGTGGCCGTCTACCGGAAGCTCAAAGAGGACGAGCAACTCAGGGCCATACCCGTGATCATCGTCACCGGCATCTCCGACGACTTCAAGCGATTCATCTCGACCCGCCGCCAGGTACCTCCCCCGGAAGGCTACATCAGCAAGCCGGTCGATCACGAGGAATTCTTGCGCATGGTGCGGGAGTTTCTCGGGTAGGCGGTGATTCACCCTGGCAGGCGGTCGTCCCCCGGGCTGCAACATCATAATCCGCGTGTCCGGGTCCTACTCCGTCCGGGTTCTACTCCGTCCGGGCAATGGCCTGTTCGATCAACTGCGAAAGGTTCTCCAGCCGCCGCAGATCGGCCACCACGCGGGGATGGGCGAAGATCCGCACGCGCTTGACGTAGTCGTCGAACTGCTGCTCGGCCAGCGCCCGCACCACCGGCGAGACTTCGCCCAGCGGCCGGTAGCGGGCTTCTTTGGGAAAGTGGATCTCCACGTTGAACTCGATCTCGCGGGCGACCGGCGGGGCGTCGAAGAGGATCTCGTGCGGGGCCACGACGCGGCCCAAGGCCGTGCTGGCTACTGCCGCGAAATGTTCGGATTCCGGGGACACGAACCGATATTGACATACTGGGCGAAATTCGGCAGATTCCACGCATGGCGAGATTGGCGAGATGGGTCGTTCCTGCGCTGCCACATCACAGAACCCAGCGCGGGAACCGTCGGCAGCAGACGTTTTGTCGCCACGCAAACGCTTCACCACCTCGGGATGATCTGCGGCGACGTCGTTCTTCTGACCGGGGTCGGCGACGATGTCGTGCAACTGCTCGCCGTCGATCAGCCGCCTGAGCCGGACATCGCTTGGCGGATCGGCCCCTCATAATCCGGAAGCGTGATCTTCTGGTCGAGGATGCGGGGTGTCAGAATCCGGTCGTTTTTCGGTGTGTCTCACGCGCCACGGGTTTCTGAGACGAGACGCCGAAGAAACCCCGGCTTCTTCACGCTCTGGTAGGAGTGATCTTGTTTCACCACTGCACTTTGATCACGTCCAGGAGCGGGGTTGTCCTGTCGGCGGGGACCGTGAAGGTGAGTGTCTCGCCGTCCATCCTGTAATCAAGTTTCTCGCCGGTGGCCAGGATCGTGACCTTTGACGGTTTCTTCCGTGCGTTATTTACCGTGACCACCTTGTCCTTCGGCTTGTATTCGTATCACCTTCTTCGCTTTTGTTTTTGGGGCTGCGTCATTGTCCGGGGAAACGACGGACTTCGACGTCGTTCTTTTGTGGGGGGCCGGGTGTGCTGCGGCCGTTGGTGATGAGCTGCTCCAGCAGCGTTTTCATCTCGGCGACGACTTCGGGTTCGGCGGCGGCGAGATTGTTCGTTTCGCCGATGTCGTCGGCCAGGTTGTAAAGCTCCGGTTTGGCGCCGGCAATGAACTTCCAGTCGCCCCGGCGCAGGCCCGGCGTTCCGCCGGCGGCACAACTGACGGCGTGCTCGCGCACCGGCTTGTCCTCGCCCCGCAGCAGCGGCAGCAGGCTGAAACTGTCTTCGCCCGCGTTGTCCGGCAGCTTCGTGCCGAGGACGTCGGCCAGGGTGGCCAGGACGTCGGCTTGGTGTACAAGCTGGCTGCACGCGCTGCCGGGTTTGACCACGCCGGGCCAGCGGACGATGAACGGCTCGCGGTGGCCGCCTTCGTAGACGGATGCCTTGTAGCCGCGCAACGGTCCGCTGGAATAGTGTCCCAGCGTTTCCAGCTCCGCCGCACCGGTGTAGGCGGCCTTGCCGTTGTCGCTGGTGAACAGCACGAGCGTGCCGGGGGCCGAACCGCTTTTCTCCAGCGCCTCGAGCACGCGGCCGACCACAGCGTCGGTCTCCATCACGAAGTCGGCGTAGGTGAGCAGGCCGCTCTTGCCCTTCCACTCGTCGTTCACGGCCAGCGGCTCGTGCGGCGCCGTCAGCGGCATGTAGAGCAGGAACGGCTGGCCGGCCTTGGCCTGACGCGCGATGAACTCGCTGGCCCGGTCGCCGAGCGCGGGCAGGATCGCTTCGAGCTTCCAGTCCTTCAGCGCCGGGCCGGGCATGCTGGCGAGCTGCGGGTCCCGATTCAACAGGCGCGCGGGCAGCAACTCGGACGGGATGCCGACGGTACGGTTGTTCTCGATAAAGCAATACGGCGGCCAGTTCGGCACGTCGGTGCCGAAGTATTCGTCGAAGCCGCGCGTGGTCGGCCCGCCGGGGATTTCCTGCGAAAAGACCTCTTGCCATGCCGCCAGACGCGCCTCGGTCGGCGCTGCCTCGTCGTCTTGGCCTCTGGCGATCTGGAAGAGCCGCCGGTCATCTTTCGGGATCGGCCAGTCCCAGCCGAGGTGCCATTTGCCGATGCAGGCGGTGCCGTAGCCGTGCTGCCCGGCCAGACCGGCGATCGTCAGGCGGTCAGGGGCAATCAGCGGCTCGCCGAACACGCCGACGATGCCGGCCTGCAACCGCGAGCGCCAATGATAGCGGCCGGTGAGCAGGGCGTAGCGCGAGGGCGAGCAGACGCCGCTGCTGGAGTGCCCGTCGGTGAACCGCAGGCCCTGCGACGCGAGGCGGTCGATGTTGGGCGTGGGGATTTTGCCGCGTTGCGGGTTGTAGCATTGCACGTCGCCGTAGCCGAGGTCGTCGGCGAGAATCACGACAATGTTCGGTTTGGCCGGCTCGGCGGCGTGGATCGCAACCGGCGGCGCTAGCAGCAGGGCGACGAGGAGCGTGACGGCACGTTTCATGGTTCGGTTCCTTCGTGTTCCAACGGACATAGTATCAAGGCTTGCGTTCCTGCGGGGGATACCACCGGGCACAGACCTCGGTGAACCAGGCGTCGTATTGCTGCTTCATCCGTTCGACGATGTCGGGATGTTCGGCGGCGAGATCTTTCGTCTCTCCCGGGTCGGCGGCGATGTCATAGAGTTCGTAGCGCGGCGGGCCTTCGATGCTCCGCTCGCCGCGCCCCTGCAACCGGCACAGCTCGGCGTAGCGGTCGCGAATATGTTTTTGCTGCGGCAAATCCATCCCGCAAGGCTGAACCAATTTCCACCGCTCGGTGAGCACCGTGAAGGCGTGCCCGCGACGCGGCGTCTGCCCGCTGTCCCATTGGAAAAACAACGTGCGATCCGGCCAGTCGGCCGAGGGGTTCTGCAGCAGGGGCAGCAGGCTGACGCCGTCCAATTCCATCTCGGCTTCCACCGCCACCCCGCACGCTTCCAGCACGGTCGGCAACACGTCGAGGTGTGCCGCCAGCCGCGTCACCTTGGCCGGACTCTCGAACCCCGCGGGCCACCGCATGAAGCACGGCACGCGGATTCCGTTCTCATAGACGGTGCCCTTCAGCCCGTGCAGCCCGGCCATGTGGCGATCGATCGGTTTGGAACCCGAACAAGGCCCGTTGTCGGAGGTGAAGATCAGCAGCGTGTCGTTTTCCAGCCCCAGTTCCTCGAGAACGGCCCGCACTCGGCCGAAACTGTCGTCCACGCTCCGGATCATGCCGTAGATCTTCGTGGTGCTGTCCTGGAGCCCCAACCCATCGAACTGGGCGGCCAGTTCCGGCGCGACCTGCAGCGGCGTGTGGATGAGGTTGGCGGGCAGATAGACGAAAAACGACCGCGACCGGTTCTGCCGAATGAAGCGGATAGCGGCGTCGGTGAAAAGATCCATGCAATAACCGGTCTGTGGTTCGGGCTGGTCGTTGTGCCATAGCGTGGGATCGAAATACTGCCTCATCGCCGCGCCGTGAAACGTCAGCGCCTCGTCGAAGCCTCGGGCATTCGGGGAATACTCCGCATCATCGCCCAGGTGCCACTTGCCGAAAATGCCGGTCGCGTAACCGGCCCTGCGCAGCCGCTCGGCCGTGGTGGTCTCGGCCCGATCCATGATCGTGGCTTCGCCGAACACGTCGGCCACACCGGTGCGGAAATTGTAACGCCCGGTCATCAGCGACGCGCGCGTCGGCGAACAGACCGGGCTGACGTGGAACTGCGTGAGTTCCACCGCCTCGCGGGCAAATGCATCCAGATGCGGCGTCTTGACGTGCGGATTGCCGTGCCAGGCCACGTCCCCGTAGCCAAGGTCGTCGGCGAGGAAGAGAACGACGTTCGGCCTGGCAGGCGTCCGACCATCGGCGGCCGCGAGCGCGGCCGGCGGAGCCAAGAGCAAGGCGACGGCACAGGCTACGAAAGCGTGTCGTATTCTTCGGTTCATCGGGGGGTATCTCCTTCGCGCGTGGATGGGTAACCGTCCGGCTCTTGGCATCCGGGCGAGTCACTGGCCCCTCATTGTAGTCGCGCCGAACACCGTGTCAAAACAGGAAAGCCGTAGCGAGACCAGTTTGCAGGACAGTAGCGACCGGATTCAGTTTTTCCGAACCGGCAGGCATTCCTCATTGTGGTGGCTCGCCGTCTTCTATTCCAGCGGCAGCACGTCGATGCCCTGCGACTTCACGTCGACGATGCGCTTGCCGTCGATGATCACCTGATATTCGACCCCCGCTTTCGCTTCCACGCGAGCCATGCCGTCGCGGATCGTCACCGGAAACGGGGCCGCCACGCGATGCTTTCCCTCGATGGCCACCGAGAGAAAGTCGAGTTGCCCGTCGAGCACCATCCGCAGACTCAGCAACGCGCAGGGATTGATGTCGGCCGGCTGGCGACGCTGGTGCGGGATGTTGAACGAGTCGGGCAGCAGGCCGGCATTCGGGCCGTCGGGGTACTGCTGCTGCTCGGCGCTGATCAAGATCCCCCGGGCGAGATGGTTCCAGTCGAGCGAATCGTCGTAAGGGGCCAGCAGCGTCAGGGCATAGGCATACACGCCGCCCACCCACTGCACGGGCAGCCCGAACCAACTGTGCCGCCATTGCGTGGCCCCGAAGACCGGCGGCGTGCTGTAGAGCATGATCGGGTAGCTCTCCCACAAATAGACGAACGGGATGCCCGAGATGGCCCATTTTCGGGCGTGTTCGAGGTACTCGTCCTTCCCGGTCAATTCGTATCCACGCACATAGGCCCAGACGAGATAGGCCGAGGCCAATTGATCGGGCGTGTGGAGCGGCACTTCCCAGACCTGGGCGCCGCGGGGCGTGCGGAAACGCTTCATGGTCTCCAGCGCGCGGAGACCGGCTTCCAGCGCCGCCTCGTCGCCGGTCACCCGGGCGTATTCCAGGAGCGTGGCGGCCGGTCGGGCACAAACGCCGCTGGCCGTGTTCTCGAAGTGGCCCCGGCGGAACTCGCCGTCGTAGCGGAACGACCCGTCGCCTTGTTGCCGCTGCATGATGCCCTGCACTTCGCGGGTCTTGTGGTCGAGCCACTCCTGCGCCCGGCCGGTGACGAAGTAGATCGAGCCGTTGGGCACGTGGGCACCGCCGGGCACGAGCCGAGGTAGTTCCGGCACTTCGTCCGTCAGCCGCCAGACGGTCGAAGCCATGTCGGCAAACGGCTGGCGTGCCCAACGCTCCTGCACGCAGTGGCCCCAACCGGCCTCGGTCCGCAGCGGGCCGTTGAGGGCGTTGAGGCAGAGTTGGCGTTGTTGCTCGGGCGTTCGCGGCGGCTGGGGCAGCGGCGGGAGGCCGCGCTTGCCGACCGCCCAAAGGATGGCTTCCCGTAGCGGTTGGTCATCGATGCGGATGATCGCGTCGATCTGCTCGCCCCGCAGTGCCATGCGATGGTCGTCGGCGCCGTCGAAGAAGTTGGGCGTGGCGAACACCGGTTGGAGTTGCATGTCGGTCCACGTCATGGCCACCGAAGAGCGATCGGTCACGAAACTCATCAGCGGCATGGTCACCATCAGTCGATCGGGGGCGAAGCGGAGGTGCCCGTCCGTTTCGATGTCGAGCTTCGAGGAGCTGCGTTCGCCCTTGCCCAGGTATTCCAACCCGGCCAGCAGGCCCTGCTCCAAGCCTCCCACGGCCCGGACCACGGGCCCTTCGCACGGCCGATCGCTTTCGATGGAAACGGAGAGTTCCTGTTCAAGTAACCGAAGCCGCACAGAAATCCCGTCGCCTTGGAAGCGGATCGCGTTGTTTTCTTCGGTCGGTTTCAACTCGGGCAACCGGCCGTCGCAATGAACCAACGGACCGAGCAGTGCGACCAAGACTCCGTTGCGCCGGATCAGCGCAAGGGAACCGTCGCGAGCTACCTGCACGGAAACATCACCTCGATTTCCCTGCGGCGAAGGAATCGCAATCCACTCCGTCTGCACTTCGGGGTGATGCACGAAGACGGTGCGTTTCAGGGGCGGGTACTCGTCGGTGCGGAGTTCCAGCGAAACGGCCTCCAACGGCCGCGACCCGGCTGCCGATCGGCTGATCCACATCGCGGCTCCGGCATCAATCTTCATCGCCTGGCCGTCCGCAAGCAGCGCGACGGCGTGTTCCGAATCGTTCTCGACTTCGAAACGGACCTGATTCCCGACGCGCTCAACGCGCTGGATCGTCAACGGATGAGGCCGGCGGCGGATCAAGCGGATCCAGTCGATCTCGATCTCGCCCGGCGCGGTGCCCGGATCGATGCGCACGTCCCTCAGCCGGCCCGGGGCGTTGAAGATGGCCGAGGTTTCGTGCCACTGGCCGTCGTGATCGAGCGGGAAGCGGGCCACCTTGTCCTCGCCCCGCCGCGGCGACTGGTCGGTGGTCCAATAGAGGCCCCCGCCGCCGCCTGCTCGGGCACGGACCCTCATGCTCAGCGTCAACTGTCCGCCGGGGAAGTCGACCGGGCAGTCCAAGTAGGGATCGTCGCCAGCGGACTGGATCTTCAGCAGACCGCCGCCGGACGAAACCGTACACTGATTCTGGGCGGTCCATCCTTCGTCGCCCGAATCGAAGGTCCACTCGTGGACCGTTTCGCTGAGTTCCGGCCGAGCAACGGGGTTGATCTGCGGAAGGTCGGAAGCGGCGGCGCAGATTGCCGTGGCCAACAAGATTGCCGTGACCAACAAGATTGCCGGGACCACCGACTGTTTAGCGGGCGGGCTTGCCCGCCGTGTGGTCCACGGGAATCGTCGTTCGAACGCACGGCGGGCAAGCCCGCCCGCTAAACGGTGCATGAGTCGCGTTTCGCACATCTATTTGACCTTCCTGCGTTCATCCTTCTTCTCGCCCTTCGCGGCGGAGACCTTCTGATCCCACGGCTGGGGCGGGGCCGGGTCGTATTGCGGCCGGGCGTCTTGCGGGAAGCAGGACGCGACGACCGATTCGAGCCGCTTGCGGGCCGCGACTACCTCCGGATCGGTGCCGTCGATCAGATTGTTCTCTTCCGCCGGGTCCGCCTGCAAATCGAACAGCTTCGCGCTTTTCCCGTCGAGCACCCAGAGCTTGAATCGCTTGTCGCGGACCACGCGGTCGGTGAAGTCCTGCTTGGGACGAACGCCCTGCTCGTCGAGTCGGGCCGGGCCGTGGCCCAGCGCCATGATCCACTCGCGCGGCCCGTCGTCCGCCTGGCCCAGAATGACCTTGGCGATCGACTTGCCGTCGATCACGACGTCCCCGGGCAATTCCGCGCCGCCCAGCTCGGCGAACGTGGGCAGCAGGTCGGTGAAGTCGGTCAACGCGTCGGTCACCACTCCGGCGGGAACCAGCCCGGGGCAATTGACGATGAACGGCTCGCAGACGCCGTTCTCGCTCAACTTGGCCTTTCCGCCGGAGACCATGCGGCCGTCCATCCGCGCCTTCAGGCCGCCGCCGGAGCCGTTGTCGGTCGAGAAGATCACGATCGTGCGGTCGCGGATCTTCAGCTCGTCCAAGGCCGCCACCAATTGCCCCACCGCCTGATCCGTGTAGCGGACCATCGCCTTGTGCCTCTCGACGTTGCCGCTCGCATCGGGATCGAGCGGCGTATTGGTCAGCGGACTGTGCGTCAGGGCCATCGGGAAGTAGAGCATCATCGGCCGGTCCTTGTGCCGGGTCATGAAGTCGACGAGGAACTCGACGAACACGTCCGTGCCGAACCGGCCTTTGCAGGTCTTGCTGCCGTCGTTGGTGTGGATGTACGGGTCCCAGTAGCGATTCGCGCTGGGCGGGTTGCCGCTCTCGTACCCGGTCCACATGCACCACTCGTCGAAGCCGTGCTGTTGCATCGCGTCGGGGTGAACGCGGAAGTCGTTGATCTGCCACTTGCCGGCCGCCGCGCAGACGTAGCCGGCCGTCTTCATCACCCGAGCGAACGTGACGTTGTGCTTCCAGTCGAAATGGCATCCGGCGCCCCAGCGCGGCACGTCCCAGTGGTTGCACCAGCCGTTGCGCCAGGGATACTGGCCGGTCAGCAGGGTCGCCCGGGTGGGCGTACACTGGGGCATGGAATAGGCGTGGGTGAACCGCATGCCGCCGGCGGCCAGGCCGTCGAGGTGCGGCGTCTTCATCTCTTCGCCGCCATAGCAGCTTATCCATTCCTTGCCCAGGTCGTCGACCATGATGAAGAGGATGTTCGGCTTGACGGTCTCGGCCGGCGCCTCTGCGGCCGAGAGGATCGCGACGGCGAGCGCCCCCGTGATCAACGGGCACGCGGTGAGGAAGTTCGGAAACAGGTTTCGTGGTCGGGACATGCCGGCCTTCCTTTCAGGCTTGCAAGGGGGTGGGGACATTGACGAATGGTCGGATGCCATGCCGGCCATTATAGTTTGGGGGGGGTGGCCACGGCAAATCCTGCTCGACATGGCCTATGGCGAGTTGCCGCACGACCGTGTCCCTGGAACGCCGTTCCTGCGGCACGCTATCACCAAACGGTTTTTCGGCGGTTTGGCATTAAGTCTGGGATGCGACGGTGGGTGGCACGCCCTGAGGGACGAAGGGCGTGTTTTCCCGACGCACCACGCCCTTCGTCCCTCAGGGCGTGCCACCCCAGAGTTTACCCCAACGATGTCAAGAACCGTTTGGTGCTATTTGATCTCCCCCTGGACGGTCAGTACCAAACGGCGGCGGGAGGCGTGCTGGCGATGTTCGCACAGGCAGATTCCCTGCCAGGTTCCCAACCGCAGGCAGCCGTCGCGGATCGGCACGGTGAGCGAACTGCCCAACAGCGAAGACTTCACGTGGGCCGGCATGTCGTCGGGGCCCTCGTAGCTGTGGCGGTAAGGAAAATCCTCCGGGACCGCCGCGTGGAGAAAGCGGTCCAGGTCGACCAGCACGTCCGGATCGGCGTTCTCGTTGATCGACAACGAAGCCGAGGTGTGTTGGATGAAAACGTGCAGCAGACCGACATGGATATCGGCCAACTCGGGCAAGGCTTCGACAATC
Organism: Thermoguttaceae bacterium; assembly: GCA_035527455.1. GTDB lineage: Bacteria > Planctomycetota > Planctomycetia > Pirellulales > Thermoguttaceae > DATLAN01. The sequence continues at coordinate 10,965 of DATLAN010000051.1, read as the reverse complement.
AGTCCACAGATCGGGTGGCATCCCCTCGGAAAGACGGGCAACTGTATCTCGCGCTGAATCCAAGTCACTTTGGGGTCTCCCGGGGCTGCGTTGTCGCTGCAATCCTCCTAGTTTAACAAACTGTCCGGGTGAAAGACAATCCGAGCCGGGACTGCCACAAGGGCTCGTCGTGACCCGATTCAATGGGAACGATTCGCCCAAACCACGTCCTTCGTTCTCAGGACGTGCCACCCAACTGAACAAGTTGATTCTGCGCGGCCCATAAAGGACGCCAAGTTCCAAAGGAGCCTTTTGTGGCAGCCCATGGGCTTGTCTGTGACTTGGCGGGTCTTCTCGGGCAGATTTACGGCGAAAACCGGGTTTCCGTAAGGTTTTTTGGGTTGATCCCTTGACGATGTCGCAAAAAGGTGAATAATGATGGTAATGGCATGAACGTCATCCGAAGCGTCATCCTTCCTGCTCGGATACCATCCTGACCCGCCGCATCCGATGTTATGACGCTTGGGCGTTCGGTCTCGGCCGCCGTCAGGGTTTTGCCAGTGGAACTCCCTTTTTGTCCGTTTGCCTGGTTGTCGTACAGTTTGGAGTGGTAGTAAATGCGGAACGTGTTCAAAGCGATTTTGGAGTCTGGGCATGACGAGGACTTCATCCCGCGCGAGACGGAGGACTTCGGTGCCACCGATGCGCCTGCCGGGTCGCCGGAGAAACTGGAGGTGCTCGCCGAGCGCGTGCTGCGAGGCGAGCCCCTGTGGCACTCCGATGACCGTCGGGACTACAGCGGCCTGACCGGTGCGGTTCGGCCTCGCGGCTGACACCGCCGACCCCGTGCGATTACCGTTTCGGGTGTCCGCAGCGTGAGGCGCGGCCCGAAGCAGAAATCGATCTTTTCCCACGTAGGTCTTTCAGCAAGCCTTCGAGCAGCCAGACGAGTTGGCCGTCCTCGCGGAATGTCCGCGAGGACGGACTCTCGCCGTAAGCGTATTGCCGGACGGTTTATCCTGCCGCTGGAGACGAGAGCGACGAGGCCGTGCGTCTGCTTTCCAATTCTTCGCGCAGAACCACGACCTCAGGGGGGGCTTCTATTCCTATTCTGACGTGGTCTCGCTCCAGACGGACCACCGTCACCACGATTCTATCGCCGAGCTTGATCCGCTCGCTCTCCCGCCGCGATAGGACGAGCATATGACAACCTCCATGTTGTATGGTGTGTGGGGAATTGCGCTCGAATGACCCACCGAGGTGAAACATCCGGTGCCAAAAAGGCCCACTCCGGCTGATGCCCCCCGGTCTGCTGTGCAGCGCGCCCGGTTGCCCGCACCTTCGGAACTGGACAGTGTGAATCAGGCGGCGGCGCACTCCAGGCGAGGCGCCTCAGTCAATTGAGTCTTCTGGAAGCGCTCGCCATGCGAGCCGTAAAAGAGGATTTGATTGCGATCGGTTTCCCAGATCGCGGTGAATTTCAACATTCGCGGGCCATAGAGACAGAAGTATATCCCGCAGGGCTTCCCGCCCCGTGTGAGAATCCGCTCGGTCATTTGGAACGCACCGAGCTGAAGTTGGTAACGGTCACAGAGGATGGTGGAAACGTAATGCCTAAGGTCCTGTAAAGTGTCAATCTGCTGAAAACGGGTCACCATTTCTCAGAGTGATCTCCTGACTGCGCACGCAGATTGCGCAAAATACAAAAGTGCGTGCAGGTGAGAGGAAATGGGGTGAATGCCGACAAAATAAACTATCGGCAATCTGCACAGGCAGGCTTAGGGGCAGAATAAGGTATTTTGGGCACGCTGCGGACTTCAGGAAAAATTTTGCATTGCGCTAGTCCATGCCTGCCAAGCACATATGGATTTCCCAAGCCAAGACCACGCGGCTGGACAAGTTTTCTTTCCAGAGTTCCAAGCCCCCGAATAACCGTTCAACCTACCGCCGGTTATCTACTTTACTTGCTTGGAATAGTCTGCGAAGGCTTCCGCGACCTTGCCCACCTTCTCGTCGCCCCGGTGGAACAGCACCCGGTACCTGAACGTCATCGTCTCGCCCGGATTCAACGTGTGCGAACCGTCCACCTGTTGTCCGCGGACGAAATCGTGCAGTCCGAACGGGTTGGCGGCGAACAGCCCGTAGGTCCGCACGTGCCAATACGTGGGGAAGCGGAAGCTGCTGGGGTGATTGAGAATGGCAATGCCTACGATCTCTCCAGCGACCGGTCCTTGGTAATCCACCCACGCGGCCTTCTTGGCCCAAGCGTCGCCATCCGTCTGGCCTTCGCTGTTGACGATCCGGCCGGGCGGGTCGGACGTGGCTTTCATCGTCCCGGCCACCCGCACGCCGAAGGTGCCTTCCTTCGTGTCGCCGAACTTCACCACCCCGTCGCTGGCTTTGATGGTAATATCGAAATCGACCCATCGGGCGTCGCCGTCGGTGCCGAAGGTGAGCGTCCGCTGGTCTTCACATTGCCGCTTTCCGTCCGGCGCGAGCCACTCGTTCTCCGTAACGATGACCGCCTGGGCACCACTTTCGACCTTCACGTACCGGCGATGCTTGATGGTCTCCCGGTCCCAAAAACTCAGGCCGTTGACGTCGCCGTGGGTAAACCACAACGAGCGATGGTGTACGTGATCCTGCTTTTCCCCGGGCCCTTCGCCCATCGGATACGCCCGGGTCATCGGCTTGCCGGTCGGTCCGATGATCGGCCAGACGATCGGCGTGCCGTGGAAGTCCGGCACATACTCCGCGAAGGATTCGCCGTCGATTTTCACCACGACCTTGTCGCCGGATTGCTCGGCGGTCACTTCGGCCATGGACGGACCGGCGGCACCAAGGATCGCGACAACACAGCAAAACGACAGGAAGGAAAGTCGGCAGGTCATGGCGGGAGACTCCTGGGCTGAAGGGGCAAGGACGATTCCGTCCCCGTACGGCCGAAAACGATGACTCCAGGCCGCAAAGGGGGCGACGTTACCACGGGTGCAACGCTACCAGGATCATAAGTCCCTAAACGGCGATTTGCAAGAATCGCTCAACGGTCGAGACTGCCGCGATACTGCTCGAAACTGACCGGCTTGAAGATCTCCATGAACTGGCGGGTCTGTGCCACGCGATCCAGATCGGCCTCGGCGACCTGCCGGGTCAAGTGGTGCTCGCTGTGAAGGTCCACCTTCTTGGGGGGGAAGGTCTTCTTGGGAACAATCGTCAGGTGGACCTCTTTGGCGAACGACTGGTACTTGAAGATGGCCCCATTGATCAGGAGGCGGGCTTCGGCCGGCATCGCCCCCGGCTGCAACAGCGTATTGACTCGGGCGTACCAGTCGGAAAATGCCCGGTATTGCGCGGCGATTTCCTTGCCCACGGTCCCTTCCAGCACGAGCCGGTAGGTCATCCACGGGCTGGAGAGCGTCAGTTGGCCGGACGCGGCGTCGAATTCCTCCTCGAATTCCGGGTCCGCGCGGAACCGGATGAATGGATCTTGCTGTTCCGCAGCCGACTCCTGGAGCCGCTGGGTGAACGAAGTTACGGCGTCGGTCGTCAATTCCGCGCGGATCCGCCGCTCGGTGTCGAGCAGGATGAACCGGCCGGGCACGGTCTCGAAGACGATCACTTCGGCCGGCTTCTGGAGGTAGTCGTAGACGACTCCGTCATGGAAGATCGTGGTGCTTTGGCTTGCAGCTTCCTTTTCACCGCCGAAGAATACCTTGTTGTCCATGCGGAAGTCTTCGCCGGCGGCCGGCGTGCCACCGAAGAAAACAAGCCCCGGCAGGCAAATCAGGCAAAGAAGGGCCGTAAACGTTCTGAAGAAGGCTGCAAACATTTCCGAGATTCCCTTGTTTGACAGGTCGACGATGGGGGTGGTAGGGACCAGCTTTTCGGGAGGATACCCCAATCGGCAACTCCGTGTAAAGCGGAGTATCCCGCTCCTTGACAGTCCACTCAGGTCGTGATACCCTTGCTCTGACACTGTCTGAAGGGGGATTAGCTCAGTTGGGAGAGCGTCTGGCTGGCAGCCAGAAGGTCAGGGGTTCAAGTCCCCTATCCTCCACTCCTAAACCCCGACGTAGCAACGAGTTGCGCCGGGGTTGCTCTACGGGAGAAAGCACCACGATGTCTGACGAGAAACATGCGTGTTGCGGCGGTTTTCCCACCACCCGGCTCCGCCGGCTTCGGTATCATCCGGCGGTTCGGCGACTGACGCAGCAGACGCGGCTCTCGCCGGCCGACTTGATTCTGCCGCTGTTCGTTCGGCCGGGGGAGAACGTGCGGACAGAGATCTCCTCGATGCCGGGCAACTATCAGCTCTCGGTGGATCGGTTGGCCGAGGAGGTTCGCCAGGTGGCCGCGATGGGGATCGGCGGGGTGATTCTCTTCGGCATTCCCGCCGAAAAAGACGCCATCGGCAGCGACGCGATCAGCGACTCGGGCATCATCGCTGAGGCACTTCGCGCGGCCAAGCGGGCGGCCCCCGAGCTGTTGTTGATCACCGACGTCTGCTGCTGCGAGTACACCGACCACGGCCAGTGCGGCCCGATCAGCGAGGCCACCGGACGGCCGGACGTCGACAACGACGCCACGCTGGAACTGCTGGCCCGCCAGGCGGCGGTCCACGCCAGGGCGGGCGCCGACATGGTGGCCCCCAGCGGCATGATGGACGGCATGGTGGGCGCGATCCGCGGGGGCCTCGACTCGGCCGGCTTCACGCACGTGCCGATCATGAGCTACGCGGCCAAGTACGCCAGCGCGTTTTACGGCCCGTTTCGCGAGGCGGCCGAGAGTGCCCCGCAGTTGGGCGACCGCCGCGGCTACCAGATGGACCCGTCCGCAGCCGCCGGTCAGGCGATTCGGGAGATCGAACTGGACCTGGCCGAAGGGGCCGACATCATCATGGTCAAGCCGGCGATGGCCTATCTCGACATCATCCGCCTGGCCCGCGACCATTTCCCCGGCGTACCGCTGGCCGCCTACAACGTCTCCGGCGAGTACAGCATGATCAAAGCCGCCGCCCAGCGTGGTTGGCTCGATGAGAAGTCGGTGGCGTTGGAGTGTCTCACGGCGATCCACCGCGCGGGCGCAAGCATCATCCTCACATACTGGGCCAAGGACGTGGTGCGGTGGCAGTCCAACTAAGACTGAAAAACCGTAAGCGGTGAGTGGAAAATGGGGACTGGCTCCGAGCCGCCCATGGCGCGAATGTGGCCGAAAAGCGCCGCCGGCTCGGTGCCGGTCCCGCTTTGTGCAAACCGCCCTCCGGGCCGTTCCGGGAAAGCGGGCTTGTCCGGCTTGTCCCCACTTTTCGGCGAGACGTGCCAATTCGTTGAGAACCGTCAAAATGCCAGCTAGAATCTCATAGTGGGCCTCCCCGGGAGCCCTCTGCACGAAAATTCCCGACTTCCGATTCCACCCTACTTTGGAGATCCCGCCATGAAACGTCGCGAGATGTTGGCCGCCAGCGGGGCCGCGCTGGTCGGCCTGTCGACTTTCCCCTTCGGTTGGGCCGCCGCCGCCGAGGAGAAGAAGCAGAAAGTGCTCTACTTCACCCGCAGCGCCGGGTTCGAGCACGGCGCCGTCAAACGCAACGGCGAAGAGTTGAGTTTCTCGGAGAAGACGTTGATCGAGATGGGCAAGCGGGCCGGCTTCGACGTGGAGTGTACCAAGGACGGCCGCGTCTTCGACGGCGATCTGAGCCCGTACGACTGCATCGCCTTCTACACCTCCGGCGACCTGACCAAACCCGACAAGAACCAAACCCCGCCGATGTCGCCCGAGGGCAAGCAGAAGCTGTTGGACACGATCGCCGCGGGCAAGGGATTCGTGGGCTTCCACGCGGCCACCGACTCGTTCCGCAGCGAAGGGATCGACCCGTACATCGCCATGGTCGGCGGCGAGTTCTGCGGACACGGCGCCCAGCAGGAAGCCACGGTGACCCTCTCTTCGCCGAAGTTTCCCGGCGGCGAGGAGTTCGGCCCGTCGCTGGCGCTGCAGGAAGAATGGTACACGCACAAGAAGATCGCCGACGACCTGCACGTGATCCTGGTCCAGGAGACCGAGGGCATGACGGGCGGCCTGTATCAGCGCCCGCCGTACCCGGCCACATGGGCCCGCATGCACGAGAAGGGCCGCGTGTTCTACACGTCCTTCGGTCACCGCGACGACGTCTGGACCAACCCCAAGGTGCAGGCGATCATGCTCGGCGGCATCGCCTGGGCAATGGGCAACGTCGACGTCGACGTGACCCCGAACATCGACAAGGTGACGCCGAAGGCAAATCAACTGCAGAAGTGAAAAGCCCGTAACCTGTAGGAGGCGTCTCCGGCGGCAACTGCCCGGGATAAGGGGGACAGGTCGGATATTGGCGTGAGGCCATCAGGAATTACCTGCCTTGCCAATATCGGACCTGTCCCGTTTTCGTTCCGCAGACGTCATGCCAGAATCCGCAAGGCGTGTCACTGGTGGGCTTCGACCATGATTTGCTCGAATGCTTCGTAGTCCGCCTCCTTGCGAAACAGCGGCAGCCTCGCCACGGTCCGATTCAGAACGTGGTAAACCAAACCGCCAGGCGTCACTCTCGCTCGTCTGGGCATGGCAACAGCTCACCAGAGGTTAACCCACCTTGTCAATACTAGCTGCGTCCCCGTTTCCACTCCAAGAGATGGATTCATGTCCTCGATGTAGAGCCAGAGGATATTGGGGCGTTGTATCTTTTCGGCCTGCACCGGGAGCATCGAAAGAGTGAGTCCGGCGAATCCACAGACAAACAGAACGCTCAACACTCTCACACATTGTCGTTTCGATTGTTGCATACGACTATCTCTTAAACATGAACTGTTGTTTTTGATTGAAGGAAGCATCGCTATTTCTTCTTCATTTCCCGCCGCGCGCCCTTATTCATGATCTCTCCATTGGTGGTGAAGTTCCTATTTGGAGTTTTTGGAATAGGCGCCTCGGTTGCGCTGACCCACTCCATTAGTTCCTCATGCAGAGCCTTGGCTACGTCTGATTGCGATGTGGAAAGGTCGGTTTGCTCAGAAATATCCTCTTCTATGTTGTACAACTGGATGGTGTCATATTCGTAGAAGTGAATCAGCTTCCATTTTCCTTTAACGATCATGCTGGATGGTACAGCCCGCCAGAAGATTTGGTCTGTGCCATATACGGGGATGACTTCACCTGGCAGATAGAGTGGGAAATGCCAGAAGATTGACCTGTCGGCCAGCGCATCCTCTCCTTTCATTAGAGGCACGAGCGATTTCCCATCTACGGGCTGAGTCGTGGGCAACTCACCACCAGCCAATTCTGCAAAAGTCGGCATATAGTCCACGCTTGTCGTTGGAACACTACAACGGCTTTCTGCTTTGATAACGCCCGGCCAACTCATGGCTGTTGCTACTCTTACCCCGCCTTCAAAGAAACTCCCCTTATTGCCTTTAAGCGGTCCGCTATGAACACTTGAAACAACACCGTTATCGGATGTCACAATGATCAAGGTGTTCTCTTCCAGGCCAAGTCGTTTGACTTCATCCCTGACTCTTCCGACACTTGTGTCAAAAGCTTCAATCATCGCTGCATAGGTGGGGTTCCAGTCATGGTCCCATTGTTTCGACTGCAGTTTCTCGATGTATTTATCGATAACCTCTTGCTTGGCTTTCAGTGGCCTGTGAACATCCCAGTGAGACAAATACAGAAAGAAGGGGCCATCCCTATTGTCCCCAATGAACTTGACAGCGCAGTCAGTCAGAGTTTCCGCGACATTCGTACTCCCGTATCTATTTCCAAATTTTGCAAATTCCACGCCATCGCAACTAAATAGATCGAAGCCCTGCTTTCGTTTCTCACCAAGATGCCATTTCCCGAGCATTGCACTTTTGTACCCACAGGGCTTAAGGACTTCGGCAAGGCTGACCGTCGAATCCGAGAGGGAGTCACTCACACTTTCAAACTCTTCATTCCCCATCTTGTTTGCAAGATTTGGCACCAGCCAGCGCATCCTTATGAAATCTCCGTCACCTCCCTTGGCTTTTCCTCCCGGCGTATAGACCTTGTGACGTGGGGTATACATTCCCGACATCAAGCAAGCGCGGGTAGGAGCACAGTTGGGACCACCGGTATAGGAACGATCGAAAATCATTCCGTCAGCTGCGAGCTGATCGATGTTGGGCGTCTCATAGAACGGCGCACCGTTATAGCCCACATCATACCACCCCAGATCATCGGCCATGATGAAAATGATGTTCGGCCTGTCCTGAGCTTGTCGAAGTGGCTTATCTTCTGCTTGAAGTGGTGGGGCGATTGCCATAACGGCCATTGCTGCAGCAAATAGAATTCGCTTGTTCATCTCTTCTCCTGCCTTGATCCATGGATTACTTGGTTCGGTTAGCGTCCAGTATCTACTTGTCTTTGTTGCCGTTCTTCATGTTTCGCGGTTTCGATCTTTTTACGTCGCCGCCCGGGTCAATGCGTGGCATCGGAAAGTGTTCGTTCAGGTGATGCTGTTCCTCAATCATGTCAAGAAGCTGTGCAACGCGTTCGGGATTGGCCTCGGCAATATTCGAGGTTTCGCTTTCATCCTCGGCAAGATTGAAGAGTTCCAGCACGGGCTCAGACTTGTTCAGCCATCGGATGAGTTTCCAATCACCAACTCGAATCGATTGCCCAGCTTTGTCCGGTCGTGACCACTCGAAGTAGATGGGCGCCGTGTCGGGGCGCGGAGACGTCGACGCTCCTCGCAGGACAGGCAAAAGCGATACACCGGTTGTCTGTTGGGGAATCGCTTGCCCCGTCAGGTCGGCGAATGTCGGCATGAAATCCCAGAATGCTGAAACAAACCCGCTGGTGGTTCCAGCGGCTATCCGTTCAGGCCAGCGCGCGATCATCGGGCTACGTGTGCCGCCTTCATAGAGCGAGCCTTTTCGATCCCGAAACGGACCGTTGCTGTTGAACAACTCCGCGTTGTGATTGCCGCCAAAACCGTTGTCACTGGCGAAAATCACAAGCGTGTTGGAGGCGATGCCGAGCTGTTCCAGTCTGGATAGGATTTGCCCAATGCTGCGGTCCGTCTGCGCCACTTGTGATGCGTAAACTTTGGCGTTCCCCGTCAAGTCGTGTTTGTCGGCAAACGGCTCTTCCTGCAGCGAATCAGCCGGACCGTAGGGGCCATGGGGAAACTGGTAGGCCAGATACAGGAAGAATGGGCCCTCCTTATGGCGACCGATGAACTCGATAGCTCGTTGCGTGTATTGGGGATGCAGGTGCTTTTTTCCTTCGTTTTGCACGTATTCGCCGTTATTCCAGAGCATGGCGGGGTGGTAGGTGTGCGCATCGATGTGCGTGGCCAGACCAAAGAACTCATCGAAACCGACGGCGAGCGGATCACCGGGGGTTCCGGGGTTCCCCAATCCCCATTTCCCGACGACGCCCGTTCGGTAGCCAGCTGCCCTGAAGACTTCAGCGATCGTAACCCGGTCATCGGGCTTCGCGCGGAGCGGAAAATCGCTTACACGGCCGGCCGTGTCCTTTAGCGCCTTCAATGGAGAACTATCTACAGCCTGGCCCGGATTGCCACGCTGAAAGGCGCGTCCGGTATGCTGGCCGGTGAGGAGGCAGCTTCGCGAAGGACCGCAGACCGTGCCCCCGGCATAGTGCTGCGTGAAGCGCATGCCCTCCGCCGCAAGACGATCCAAGTTGGGTGTCGGGATGATCGTTCCTCCGTAGCACCCCAGATCACCCGGCCCCATGTCATCAGCGAGGATGAAGATAACGTTCGGCTTCTCATTTGCCTGGAGGCTCACGGCCGGGAGAGCCATCAACAACGCCAGAATTCCGATTGCTGGATAAATTGCTTTTCTGAGTCGCATTGTATATATGTCCTTTCGTTCAGCTGATTCCTTCGGCTGCCACCCTCGTATGTTCTGAAACGTGATGTTATTTGTTGACTTCGCTGATTGTGATATTTCGCCATGCAAGCTCATAAGGGCCTGTGCCCTTTGTCACCTTATGAATCTGCAGGCCGATCATTCCCCTTGGATTCGTCCTGTAGACCTCCTCATTGACGATGTCCGCAACTGCCTCGCCGTTGATCCAGGTTTGAATCCGGGGTCCTTTGGCTACCACTTTTATGCGATTCCACTCGGTTGGGCGGAACGATGTGATGCTCTTCTTCTTGGGCTTGAGGTAGTCGGTGCCAAGCCCTTGACCGTAGATGTTGCCGGAGTCGTTGTTCGTGCGGAGATTGATTTCCACTTGGGGCCCGTAGATTGCGCCCTTCTTCATGAAGTTCTTTTCGCCATCTTCTTTTCGAATCAGACTCCGAAGTTGACATCCTGAATTCACTCCCCCAACAAGATACTTGACCTCGAATGTCAGCTCGAAATCGTCGAACTGCCGATCCGTGCAGAGGTAGCTTGAGGTCGCGCCCTCCACGACCTTGCCAATGATCAGGCCATCTCGAACACTGTATTCATGTTCGCCCCCGTATCTGGTCCAGCCATCAAGAGTCTTGCCGTCGAATAGGTCGATCGGCTCGGCCGCCTGCAGGTAACTGCCTGCAAGCATCATCACGGTTAGCATTGCTCGCGAAATACGTGTCATGTTTGGTGTGTTTCGAATGTGAAAGGAAAAAGGGGGCAAAGTAAGGGTCGCAATTCCTGTGAGCGGCAAGGCACTAGCCGCCGGTTCTTTCAGGTTCAACGGACCGGCGGCTAGTGCCTTGCCGCTCAGCTATTTCTCGAACGATGCTAAGGTTCGTCGAAGTCATCGTACCGATTCCATCTTTCGCTCCATGGCCTTCATTTGCGCTCACTGATCCCGTCCGGCGTTACTTCTTCGGGGCCGGATAAAGGATAAAGCTGCCATATGGGAACGGGTGAATTTCACGTACGCGCGTACCGCTAGCGCAACCGCCTTGGGGCGGTTTTTCGAAACGGCTTGGGGCTTCGCGGCTTGTCGAGCACTTGCGATCTCTGTCGGCGTTGGTGGGCG
>DATLAN010000050.1:0-8362 GCA_035527455.1 Thermoguttaceae bacterium | reverse complement strand
GTTCCTCGGGGCGTGCCACCCGCCGTGACATCCCGAACTTAATGCCAAACCGTCACCCCGGCCTGCCCCGCAGTCCGGGGTGATGGCCCGTTCGACTTTCCCTTTTCGCTCGTTCCTGTTATACCGGGTACGTGTGACAGCTACCTGTCACCGCGCGGGCGAATTGCGGCAAGAAATGGTTCTTCAGTGATTTCCGCGGCTCAATTTCCGGTCCTTCGAAGCTGACGACACGGACGAGTACGGGTTCCTCTTCTCTGATTCCACGTCTTCGAGCGTCTTGAACAGAGAAGAGGAACCCGTACTCTTCCGGCAATTGAATCCGCTGTTTCACCCGGCAGCCACGAAATTGCCCGAAGAACCAGAAAACCAGCAAACAGACCCCGTATGACCCACCCACGGATCTCCGCCGCCGGATTGGCCAGAACGCTCAACTCGGCCAGCCAGCCCGTCTATGTGCTGGATGACGAGTTGACGCTCGTCTTCTGCAACCGGGCGTGCCGCCAGTGGCTCGGCCGGGCAGCCGAAGGTTTGCTCGGCCGGCGGTGTACCTATCACTCCGGTCCCGAGGCCCTCGGGCCGGACGCCGTGGCCGCCGGACTGGGTCCCCCGCCGGAAGCCATGGCAGGCCGTCGACTCTCGGCCACCGTCTCGTGTCCCGGCGGCGACAACGGCTTGCGACGGCGTCGGGCAACCTTCATTCCGCTGGGGACCTCCGCGGAGGACGTGATCGGTCTGGTTGCTATCCTTGACCGGGAAGACATGCTCGAGTCCGACGGCGACGCTTCGGCCCCGCCGCCGTCGGCCGAACCCGATTCGATCGACCTGCACGAACGGGTTCGGCGATTCCGCCGCGAGGCGGCCGCCCGCTATCGGGCCGACCGGCTGATCGGCAACAGCCCGGCGATGCGCCGCGTTCGGGCGCAGCTCGAGTTGGCCGTCCTCGGCCGGGCCAGCGTGCTCCTGGTGGGTCCACCCGGCAGCGGACGCCGGCACACGGCCGCGGCGATCCATTACGGCGGCGATCCGCAGCGCCTCGGTTCGCTGGTTCCCTTGGCCTGTTCCGCGTTGGAGAGCGACTTGATTCGATCCACGGTCGCGGCGCTGGCAAGGGGCAGCCCGCTGGGCGAAAACGCCCGCCGCAGCACGCTTCTGTTGAACGGCGTCGATCGGCTTCCTCGGGAAGTCCAGGCGGAATTGGCGGCGACGCTGCTGCGCCGGCCGTTTCCCTTGCGGCTGGTGGCGACCGCCGCACAACCGTTGGGCGAGTTGGTCCGCGGCGGCGACTTTCGCGAGGATCTGGCGGCCGGGCTGAGCACGATCACGATCGAGATGCCCTCACTGGCTTCCCGGCGCGAGGACCTGCCTCTGCTGGCCCAACTGTTCCTGGAAGAAGCCAACTCGCGGGGAACCCGTCAGCTTGGCGGCTTCACGCCGGAGGCCCTGGACCGACTCGACGCCTACGACTGGCCGGGAAACCTCGACGAATTGGCGGCGGCCGTTGCCGAGGCCCATGCACGGGCCGAAGGACCGCGGATCGACGTGGCCGACCTGCCGAAGCGGATCCACCTGGCGGCCGAAGCGGCGGCCCATCCTCCCCGGCGCGAGAGCACGATCGTCCTGGACGAGTTTCTCGAAGACGTGGAACGCGAGTTGATCCACCGGGCGATGAACCGGGCGAAAGGCAACAAGGCCCAAGCCGCCCGACTGCTGGGCATGACCCGCCCGAGGCTCTATCGAAGGTTGCTCCAGTTGGGACTGGAAAAGGACGAGTAGGTTCCGCGCGGAAATAACCTGTACGTTTTTTGAGCGAGGGTGGCACGCCCTGAGGAACGAAGGGCGTGGAAAACCTGCCAAATCACGCCCTTCGTTCCTCAGGGCGTGCCACCGAATTGGACAATGTCCGCGGGATGAAAACAGAAACCCCTACCGGCCGCCGATCCGTCCTCTTGCCCGAAGGGGCCCTGCCGGCCCGGGTGATCGTCTGCGAGCGCACCGGACGTTGGGCCGTTGCGTTGCGTCGCGAATTGGCGGGCGCGGGCGTGCGGATCCGGGAGACCCGGAGTCTGGCCGAATGCTGGGAAATGCTGGCCGAATCGCCGGGCGGGTTCGTCGTCGTGGAACTGAGCGCCGTCCACGTCGACGCTTTGCTGCGACAGATGACCCGTCTGGAGCGAGACTTTCCCTTAGCCCGAGTGGCGATCGTGGCGGATCGCTCGTTGGCCCACTACGAGTGGTTGCTGCGCGAGGCGGGTGCGGTGCATTTCACCACTTCCACCGGCCGGCTCGGCCCGGTTGCCCAATTGGCCTGCCGCCACCTTGCGGAGGCGCCGTCGCCGCCGCGAACCGCAAAGCAAGAGATTTGGGCGCGCTTGCCGTGGGGGGATGATGAATGAGGAATGATGAATTAGGAATGATGAATGATAAATTAGGAATGATGAAGCGTGCTTGTAAGTTGCAGTGTGCGCAAACGGTGCACAGCTTTGCCGGGACCACTACTGAAAGAACCGTTTAGCGGGCGGGCTTGCCCGCCGTTTCGTTATCGCCGTTTCGTTATCGACGCAGCGCGCTGCGCGGGCTACCTGGGGCGCGCGGACACGGTGGGCGAGTCGGCCCAGGCGGCCGGCTGGGTTTCCTCCCGGACGGATTCCAGTGCGGCCTCCAACGAGCGGATCCGCTCCAGCAGGAACTCGCGGTCCTGTTTCCATTGCCGCCGGTCGCGAAGCAGTCGCAGCAGCAGATACCGCGCCTTGCAGATCAATTGGGCGTTGGCGTGGGTGACGCCTTCATCCCGGGCCTGCTCGACCGAGGCGGTCAGGCTGACGATCATGCGACCGTCGGGCAGCGCCACCACGACGGCACCGTCCCCGTCGACTTCATCGTCGACGACCAGCGGGCCCGGCGTGGCCGCACGACACAAGGCCTCGATCAACGCGGCCTCCTCGTCTTCCAGTGGCGCACTCCGCTCCACGCACAGCGGATCAAAGACTCCGTCATGATCCCGGGCTTCGAACTCATCGTACCAACCATTCATGACAGACTCCCCCGACGACTCAGGACTTCTCAACCTGGATACATCCTATTCTACAGGAAAGCAAGCATTGCTTGCTACCCCACACCCCCGAAGAATTCCACACGCGTACGTCCACATGAGGGGGCCGCATGTCGATCCTGTGGATCCTACCGAGTTTCGGGCGTCTTGGCCGACGCCAAACGGCCCGGCTCACCCCCCTCGTAAGGGCTGAATTCGGCCCAAACCGGCAGGTGGGCGGAGATGGCCTCGGCCTGCTGGATCGTCAGCTTGAACTCCCGCATCAGGTCCAGCACGGCCGATTGCCCGGTGAACTCGGTCGTCGCCCGGCGGTCGTAAAGGATGTGGTCGATCGGCCGGAACGTGAGATACGAGGTCGCTTCGACGGCCAGGGACGAGGTCACACCGGGGAGTTCCTTCAAACGGCCTTCGTCGCCGGCGACGCCGAAGTCGCCCAGCATGATCACGTCGTCTTCGTCCGGCCAGTTCTCGCGAACCGCTTGATAGACGTCGTCCAACAGGTCGAGTTCGACGGGGGCCCGCTCGGGGTCGATGTGGACGTTGATCAGCCGGAAGGTGAAGGCCTCGAGCGGATCGGGGCCCTTGGTCCGAAACAGCGCCACCAGCGGCTTGCGGCGGAATCGCCCGGCCGGGTCTTCCACCGATCGGGCCGTGAAGCCCTCGGTCCCGTCGATTTCGATCGTGGCCTGGTTGAACAGGAACGCGCTGTAGCCGTCGACGGGCTCGAGCTGCACGGTGGGACAGACGGCGAACGTGTACTGTTTTCCGGCCGCGTTGATCTGCTCGATCAGCCGCCTGAGGACACCCAGGTTCGCGGACCGGACATCCTGGACGGCCACGACGTCGAACTGCGAAATCACGCCGGCCAGGATATCGCCCACCTGGCGGTTGCTGAGCTTATGGTCGTCGAGTTGCCCGAGACTGAACGTGGCGATCCGGATCGCACGGCTGGGCGGCCTTTCGGGCTCCTTAACATCCCACGGCAGGCTGGTTCGAGGCTTCAAGTCGACCTCGTAGTTGAAAAACAAGTAGACGCCACCACCGACCAGCAACAGCACCACCAGAAGCACGACCCGTCCGAGCATGGTTCCCTCCTCGGAGTCCGAGATTCCGGACTTTCCCACGGGAAGAGTAATCAAAGACGGCTCCCGGCTCCAGGGCAATCTAGAGGGATTTCGGCTTTGGCCGCAGCCAAACGGCGGGCAAGCCCGCCCGCTAAACGGTCTTTTCACGACTTGTTATGTCAAACATGCGCGCACCGCGCGCAGAAGTTGTGACGTAGGAGTCCAAATCCTAAATCCCCACCCTCACCGCCTCGCTTCTCGCACCAGATGCCCCAACTCCGGCAGGATGATCTTCTCCATGGCCAACTGCACGGCCGCGCGGGAGCCGGGCATGGTCAGCAGGACGGTCCGGCCGATCAGCCCGCCGGTCGCGCGGCTGAGCATCGCCGCCGGACCGATCTCCTCGTAGCTGAGCATGCGAAACAGTTCTCCGTAGCCGGGCAACGGCTTGTCCAACAGCCGGCTGACCGTCTCGAACGTCTGATCGCGGCTGCCTAAGCCCGTGCCGCCGGTCATCAAGATCGCGTCGATGTCCTCGCGGTCTCGCAACCGGCCGAGCAACTCCCGCATCCGCTCCGGCTCGTCGGGGATGATCTCGCGCAGCCGCACCTCGTGTCCCGCCTGGCCGAGCAAATCGACGGCCGTTTGACCGCCCGTGTCGGTCTGGAAAGTTCGGGTGTCGCTGACGGTAATGACGGCGCACCCCACCACGCGGGGGGCCTCTTGGCGGTGCTGATCGGGAACTTGGCTCATGGAAGCTCCTCAGGCACGAGCGAAAAACTATGCTTGGAATGGATTTGCGTTGATCGCTGTACGATCCCACCCGTATACTAGGTAGAAGTTGCGTCTGCGGCAATCGAAGGAAAATCCCTCCAAGAGGGGGCGGGTGATCATGAAGCGCAGCGCTATGGGTTGGATCGTACCGGCTGTCTTGCTTTCCGCGGCGAGTCTCCCGGCCTCCGACGACGTTTTCCTCTTGAAGACGGGCGGCCGCGTGGTGGGCGAACTGCTCAACCCGGACGAAGTCCCGCGGAAAACCTACGCCATCGGGCTCCGCTGCGGCGGCCGGATCACGCTCGATCAGGTCCAGGTCCAAGCCGTGCTGACCCAGAACCCCGACCTGCAGCAGTACGAGCAGATCTGCCCTCGTTTTCCCGACACGGTCGAAGGGCAATGGGCCTTGGCCCAGTGGTGCCAGGATCGCGGGCTGTCGACGCAACGCAAGACCCATCTGGAGCGGATCATCGAACTCGACCCCGACCACGCCGAAGCCCGCCGCTTGCTGGGATATCAGAAGTCGGCCGATCGCTGGCTCACGCGGGAAGAGATCATGGCCGAGCAGGGCTACGTGGGATACAAGGGCCGCTACCGGACTTCCCAGGAAATCGAGTTGATGGAGAACCGGCGGAAGACCGACCTGGCCGAGAAGGAATGGGCGCGAAAGATCAACCGCTGGCGGGACCAGCTCGATACCGACAAGGTCGCCGAGGGGCGGCAGAGCCTCCTGGCCATCCGCGACCCGCTGGCGGTTCCGGCCCTGGTCCAAAATCTGGCCGCCGACCCCGCGCCGGTCGTCCGCATCCTGTACATCGAGGTCCTGGCCGGGATCGGCACGCCGGACGCCGTCCGGGCGCTGGCCACTTGTTCGCTTTACGACCCGGTCGAAGAAGTGCGGCTGACCTGCCTGGACTACTTGCAGAAGGACAGACACCCCGACGTGATCGAGTATTACGCGGGCAAGCTTCGCGACAAGGACAACCGCGCGGTCAACCTGGCGGCCGTCTGCCTGCGCCGGATGAAAGATCCCACGGCGATCCGCCCGTTGATCGACGCGTTGGTGACCGTCCACCGGTTTCAGGTCGGCTCGAGCAATCCCGGCAGCATTTCGACCACCTTCGGCACGGGCCCCGGCGGAACGGGTGCCCCGCCCGGCAGCGGACTTTCCATGGGCGGCGGGCCGAAGATCGTCACGCAGCAGATCGTCAACCAGGCCGTGCTCGACGCCCTGATCTCGCTGACCGGACAAAACTTCAACTTCGACCAGAGGGCGTGGACCTATTGGTACGCCTCGCAGGTACGGCGCGACGTGCTGAATGCAAGGAGGGATTAGGGGATAGGGATTGGGGACTGGGGATTGGGGACTGGGGACTGGGGACTGGGGGCTGGGGACTGGAATCTTGCATCGCAACTTCTGCGCGTGGTGCGCGCGTGTTTGACGTAACCATTTGTGATAGTAACGTTTAGCGGGCGGGCTTGCCCGCCGTTTGCTTGCGGCCAAAAGCCGCGTTGGGGATTCGATGGCCTGTAGCCGCGATCATCGTGCGAGAAGAGGGATTCGGTTTTCGGGATCCAATCCCCAATCCCCAATCCCCAATCCCCAATCCCCAGTCCCCACCCTGAAACACATCACGCTCGCTCTGATCGTCTCGGCCGCCTGCCTGATGCCCTCGCACCGTCCCGCGCTGGCCGAGGTCTTCGTGCTGACCACCGGCGGGCGGGTGGAGGGCGCGTTGCTCAACCCGGACGAGTCGCCCCGGCAGCAATACGTCATCCAGACGCCCTCGGGCAGCCGGATCACGCTGGCCCGATCGCAAGTCCTGCAGGTGCTCCACCCCAGTGCCGCGGAATTGGAGTACGAGAGAATCCGGCCCGGCTACGGCGATACGGCCGAGGCACAATGGGCGTTGGCCCAGTGGTGCCTGGAACATCGGCTCCCCAGTCTCCGCAAGATCCATTTGGAGCGGACCATCGAGTTGGACGAGGATCACGAGGAGGCCCGGCGTGCCCTGGGCTATTTTCGGGAAAACGGCGAGTGGGTGCAAACCGAGGACATGATGAACGCCCGGGGCTACGTCCGTTTCGAGGGGCGCTGGCGGGTGCGGCAGGAGGTCGACCTGGCCGAGGCGCGGCAGGCGGCCGTCGCGGCCGAAGGCGAGTGGATGCGGCAAGTGAAGATGTGGCGGGGCTGGCTCTACAAGGACCGCGACGCCGACGCCCGACGCAACCTCCTTTCGATCAAGGACCCGCAGGCCGTCAAGGCGCTGGCCGCCGGTTTGGAGGACGACGACCGCCCGCACGTCCGCATCCTGCTGATCGAGGCGCTCGCCGGCATCGGCACGCCCGAGGTGCTCTGGATCCTGGCTTCGCGCGCGCTGGAAGATTCGGTCGAGGAGGTGCGGCTGACGTGCCTGGACCGCCTGCAAGAGACGCGGTCTCCCGACGTGGTCGCCTATTTCTGCAGCCAACTGGGCCACAAGGACAACGCGATGGTCCATCGGGCGGCCGTGGGCTTGAGCTATATGAAAGACCCGACGTCGATCCTCCCGCTGATCGGCGCGTTGGTGACCGTTCACAAGTACCAGGTCACTCAAGGCGGCGGCCCCGGGAGCATCTCGCCCACGTTCGGCATGGGGCCCGGCGGCGGGGCCGGCCCTTCGGGCCTCTCGATCGGCGGACGTCCCAAGATCATCCAGCGCGACATCCCCAACCGCGCCGTGCTCGACACGCTGGTCTCGCTCACCGGAAGGAACTACCAATACGACGAGGCCGCATGGAAAGAGTGGTACGCCTCGCAGACGCGGGTCGAGCACGTGAATCTCCGCCGGGATTGAGGTGAGAAGCAGAACCTGCGAGCTTGCGGGTATCCACGAAGAACACGAAGGACACGAAGGGGGTGGAGAAAGAAGAGAGAGAGAGAGAGAGAGAGAGAGAGAGAGAAAGGAAAAAATCGGGGGCGTTTCTTCGTGTGTCTTCGTGTTCTTCGTGGATTTCCTCCGCCTCGAATTATGGGAAGGCGTCCGTCGCCGTCGTGAACAGGATGCCGACCTTGCCGCCCAGCAGCGTCACGGCCGTAACGATCACGGCGGCGATCAGGGCGGCCAACAGCGCGTACTCGGCGGCGCTGGCTCCCGATTCGCACTTGCAGAAGCGTTTGACCGAGTCGTACATCCCGTCGTTTCCTCCTGTTGGCGGCGCGAAAAGCGGGAATTCTCTCACGTCGAGCGATTGGCCCGCTCGAATCGTCTCTCGCCGCTGTCGCCCGGGATGACGAGCACACCGGGTGCCAAGTGCGCGAATTCCCGGGCAGCGCGGCCTTGCCGAAGTAGAGTCCGCTGCGCAAGTCCCGCCGTCGCCGAGAGAAACGCTCGGCCAAGACACCGAAGCGAGCGTGCCGCCCCGCCGATGCCTCCACCGCCAACCGCAGGTTTCCGACGAGAAACGTGTAAACAGCCAGTTGACACCCGACTGT
>DATLAN010000049.1:0-4671 GCA_035527455.1 Thermoguttaceae bacterium | reverse complement strand
CGAGTCACTTCGACCCCTACCATCGATGGCTGGGAATTCCCCCGGAAAAACAGCCGCCGAACCATTACGTGCTGCTGGCCATCGAGCCGTTCGAGAAGAACCCGGACGTGATCGCAACGGCCGCCGACCAGCGGATGGTCCATCTGCGCACGTATCAATCGGGCAGACACACCGCGGCGTCGCAGAAGCTCTTGAACGAGGTGGCGGGCGCCAGGGTGTGTCTGTTGAATCCCACCAGCAAGGCCCAGTACGACGAGTGGCTGCGGAAGGTCGTTTCGGCCGAGGCGGGTGGTTCCGGACGTCTTCCGGGTGCGCCTCCTGCGCCGCCCCCTTCGGCTCCTCCTCCCGTCGCTCCGCCGAAACAGATCCGCCCGGTCCAGTCGCCCCGGGTCGAGCGGTTCAAGCGGGGAAAGGCCAAGCGCCCGAAATCACCCGCGAAGTCGGCCGAGGATAAAGGCAGTGGGCGAACGAAGACCTGGCTGATCGCCGCCTTGTGTACGGTGTGCGGTTTGCTGGTCGTGGGGTTGGCGATTTTGATCTTCAGCTCCAAGGGAGGAAAGACCGAAGAAACCGCGCTGGTCTTCGATTGGCCCGAGAGCGACCGCGAAGGAACGACGCTGTACATCACGGGGCAGGAGCGGCAGTTTTCCGGTTCCGGCCCGCTGGTCTGTCCGTGCAAGCCGGGCAAGCATCACGTGCGTGCCGTGCGGGAAGGATTCGAGCCACACGATCAGAGCGTTACGGTGGCCGCCGGTGAGCGCCGGCAGGTCGAGCCGCCCAAGCCATGGAAGCCGCTTCCGCCTTCGCACCTGGTGTTGTGCTGGCCTGCGCACGAGCGTGGCGGAGCGAGTTTGGAGATCGACGGGAAAGCTCAGGACCTCGTGCGGCTGGCCGTCGGGCCGGACCCGGACCGGCTCGATGTGCCCTTGGAGCCGGGATCGCACACGCTGCGGATCAGCCAGGGCGGTGAGTCGTTCGACCGGGAGTTCACGATTCTCGCCGGCAACGACCGCGAGATGCACGTCAGCGGTACGGTCGGACACGACACGCCGCCGTCCGAACCTCAGGTGGTCGAAGGCGGCGGCAAGCTGGCCGTTCCATCCGAAGACGTCCAGCGGGACCTCCGCGAGCGGATTGACTATATGTTCAACGTCGCCGAAGCCGCGACGGTGGAGCAAAAGCTCGATATCGCCGGACGCATGCTCAACGACGGAACCGGCAACGGCCGATCCCCGGCCGATCGATACGTCCACCTGCTCCGCGCGATGGAGTTGGCCGCCGAGTGCGGAGACGGGACGTTGATGCTCAAGGCGGTAAGCGAAATCGGCACGCGCTACGAGGCCGACGTGCCGGCGATCCGCCGCCAGGCATTCACGATTTTCGTCCGCCATCATCCCGACCCGTCGGCCATCGGCTCGCTGGCCGAAACGGCCGACGATCGGCTGATGATCGGTGACGCCTTTTGGGACCTGGCCCAGGCGGCCAAGGACCAGGCCCGAGAGAATCTGATGCTCGCGGCCGGCGGCTTCTACGAGCAGGTTCTGCGGGACGAGCCGACCCCAGAGATCGAAACATTGCTCAAGCCGCGGCTGGACGAGATCGCCGTGGTGAAGGAAGCCCGGCGGATTGCGGCGCTTCGGGCCGAGGGTGAAGGGAATTACGTGAACGCGAGCGGCGTTGGCGAGCAGAACGTGACGGCGTGGGATTTTCGCTCAGCCGCCGCCGAGTTGGAGAAGCTGCGATTCGAGGACGACTACTTCAACCGCCGCCTGGCCTCGCGCGTGACCGAGGTGCAGCGGATGGCCGCGATGAAGGCCCGGTTCATCGCCAAGATCAACGCCGCCCAGCCGCGGCTGACCCGAGGCGATCTGCTTCTTCCGGGCATTCCGGCCAGCGCGAGCATCGAGCGAGCCGACGAAAGCGCCATGACGGCCGCGCTGCCGACCGGAAAGACCGAAACGCATCCTTGGGCCGAGCTGAACGCCCGGACCGTGCAGCGCCTGGTGGAACTGGCGGGCGACCCCGACAGTGTCGACGACTGGATCGCCGGGGGGCTGCTGTCGCTGGCTTGTGCGGACGCGGATTCCGCCGGACAGTTCTTCGGCCGGGCCCAAGCGCTGGGCGCGGACGTGAATCCGTACCTCGGCACGATCGCGTCGACCGTGCTCGCCCGGGCCGGGGAACTGGCGGCCGAAGCGGAGTTCGGCGAAGCGATTCAGGCATTGGCCGGTTTCGAGGAGAAGTACGCCAAGATCCCCTGGTTCGCGGAAAACGAGGACGCCTTCCGTGCCGTGTTGGCGGAGGCCCATGCCGGTGATCACGAGAACCAGGCACAAGGGCTTTACGAACAGGCAACGAGGCATTTCGCCGACAACGAACTGTTCGAGTTGAAACGCGTGCTGGATCAACTCGGCGCCGAATACGCTCGAACCCGCGCGGTCACCGACACCGCTCGAGAGCCCTCCTTCGGGCAGATGGCGGCTGCCGTGGCCGACTTGGGCAAGCTGATCATCGTGCGGGCCGACGGCCGGGGCGATTTCAAGACGATCCAGGAGGCCGTCGACGCCGCGGTGAAGAAGAGCCTCATCGAGATCCGGGACGAGGGGCCGTACAACGAGAAAATCGAGATCCCCGGCGACAAGGAAGGGCTCACGCTGCGGGGGGCCAAAGATCTGTGGCCGATGATCACGTCGGTCGGGCAGAGGACGAACTTCGCCAAGCTGGTCACCGTCAACGCACCGCAGATTACTTTGCAGCGGCTGGCGCTCGTCCATGCCGCGCCGGCGGGCGCCGGGCCACGCTGCGTCCAGGGATACGCCGATCAGTTGACGCTCGACTCCTGCATCCTCTTCTGTCCCGTTGAAGCCACGGTGGAGACCAACGCCGCGATCCACGTCCGCCAGTGCGTGGTCATCGGTCGAGGTGCGGGAGCGGGACCGATTTCGGCGGAAGACACGCTGTGGATCGGCCGGCCCGACTACGGCGACCGCGGGGCCAATTACCGCAACGTGGTGATCTGTTCCGACTTCGAGATCCGTTCGCCGTGCGAGCTTCGCGCTTGCACGATCACCGGCTCCTTGAGAATGACCGGGCAGCCGAACGTTCTGGTCGACTGCATCCTGCCCACGGTCGAGGCCACGCAGCCCGATACGCGGATCGAGTACTGCGACGTCTACGGCAACGAGCCCAGCTACATCGACAACGCGCGAGCGGGCAAGGGCTGCTTCAACGCGCCGCCTCAGCCGACCAACCCGACCGTGTTCGATTTCCGTCCGGCTCCGCGCAGCCCGCTGTCGCAGGCGGCCTCCGACGGCGGTGCGTTGGGGTGTCGGTATACGCCGGAGATGATCGAGATGCTCAAGTTCGCGCTAAGGCTGAGGAGCAATGGCAGCGTGAAGTTCTAAGCGGGGCTGACGAATGTTTGCACAGTCAGAGTAGCCGTCTCGCTCCGCGAGACGTGGCTGCATCTCGCGGAGCGAGACGGCTACTATCCGGCTTACGGAAAACGTTACCGAGCGACGTCCAACCCTTCCACGCGATGGGAAAGGGGTCGCAGCACCCGGCCGTCGGGCAGCGTGTGCGGCCGGTCGCCGAAGTTGACCGTGACCGTCACCCCGCCGGCGAATCGCGTCTGCTGGACCGTGTGGTCGTCGGTGAGCCAGGCGTGCGAGAGCATCTCGGCGTAGCCGGTCGCCCGGGCGACTTCCGTGGCCGTTCGATAACTCTCGACGAACCGGTCGCGCTTCTCCTGCCACAGCCGGCGGTCGAACATGAACATCGGCGGCGTGCCGTAGAGCGCGTTGAGCAGATCCCGCCGATCCCAAACGGCCGGCAGCTTGTTGTTGTAGTCGCCCCAATACCATTGGGCCACGACGCAATCGTGATAGACCAGCTCCCACAGCGGCAGGCGGTAATAGTGGCCCGTCTGGAACTTCGCCACCTGCTCGGGCACGTCCTCCAAAATCTCGCGCATGTTCCGCCCGGCGTCGGGCACGCGGTACGGCCCCAGGCTGAGCATCCCCTCGAAGTAATGCACATAGGGCACGGCCGCCTCGTGGCCCGTCTCGCTGCCGGTCACCAGGCCGCAGTCCCGGCTGATGAATTGCAGGAGATCCATCTTCGCCCGCCGGCTGTCCGAACGGGTCATGGGATGGTCTTCGTCGTAGCACTCCCGCCAGGGCGAGGCCGTCGTCGTATCGATGAACCGGCAGCGGTAAGGATGCGTCTCCAGTTCCGGCGGAATCCGCTCCCGGGCGTAAGCCACGGCCTGCCGATCGCAGAGCACCCCGCAGGGATACCACTGGTCGTCCTTCCCCTTCACCCGCCAACCCCGCACCCAGTCGCCGTCGGCGCCGAGCATCAGGTCTTTTGGCCACGCCGGGGTCGTCCAATCGGGATGCACGCCCCGGAGGTTGGGGAAGTTGGCCGGGTCCATCACGTCCTGGAAGATGTCGTAGCGGCTGGTCAACACGCCCATCTCGTTGAGCGCGCGGAGCGTCTCCGGGTCGCGGCGATGGCTCCAGAGGATCCGTCCCACACCCGCCGACTGCAACTCGCGGCAGATGCCCACCGCGTCGCCGTCCCAGCACCAGACGTTCACGGCGCCGACCAGCAGATCGACGTTTGGGTTCTCGGCACGCTTCTGGGCCAGCGTCTTCAGCCGTCCGATCG
>DATLAN010000048.1:0-7925 GCA_035527455.1 Thermoguttaceae bacterium | reverse complement strand
GGCAAGACTGTCCAGGTGGGCGGCGCGGCCGCCGGCTGGGACCGCCGGGCCCACGTTCGCCCACGGCTCGGTCCAACCCACGAACGCGAAGTTCTTCATGTCCTGGATCTTGGCCTCGATAGGGCCGAAGTCCTGATAGCCGGCCGCCGCGGGGGCGCTTCGCCAGCGGTCGCGATCGGCCTGAGAGAACCCGGTGACGAAGGCCGCCAGGTCGTCGATCATCTGGAGGATGACCTCCTCGGTCCACACCAGGTCCCGAAACTCGCGGATCGTGTTGCGGTAGTCCTGCTTGAAGGCCGGCTTGCCGGTCCCCCCGAAGATCGCGTTTTTCGAGTAATCCTCGCCGGCGTTCCAATTGGGTCCCCAACTGGCGTCCGAGTCGTGGGGCAGCGTCCAGAGCCGGCCGTACGGGCTCCCCTCGTAAGGCTCGAAGTACCAGGCCCGATTCTTCAAGTGGCTGTCGGCCGGCCGCACATCGTAGTGACGAACACCTTCCACCACGGCGTGGTACCAGTTCCAGCGATCGTAGTTGACGTAAGTGTCGAGCCAGGCGTCGGACTGGGTCGGCCGGAGATAGTTGCGGATGTTCTGGAAGTCGGCGTCGTTGGCCACCGAGTCGCGCCCCTGGTGGCGTTTGAGCCGGTTGCCGTCGAAAATCCCGTTCTTCAGCTTGTAGAGGTTCCCGTCCGGCAGGCCGTGAGCGTCGAGGAACCGGGCGTCGTAGTCCTCCAGCGCCAGGAACATGCCCCAGAAATCGCCGTAGTGTTGACCGTCGGTTCCGGTGGGCGCTTCCTCCGCTCCGTCGACGACGCGGAAGTGGAACGTGTGCATCCAGGGCGCGGGAACTCCGACCAGGTTCCAGAGATTGTTGTTGATCGTTTCGGTCAACCCGAAGTTGCCCACGTCCTTGTTGTCGAACATCTTGCCCGTGTTCAGCGTCCGCCATTGCGTGGGATACGGGTTCCCGTAGTTGTCGTAAGCCTGGAAGTAGTGGCCCTTGGGGAAGCGGAATCGCATCGACCGCTTGCCGTTGAGTCCGTAGCGATCGTTGTGCTGGCGAAGCCGGTAGAGGACGTGGTCGTAAACCACGCCGTCGTAGACGAACGTGCCTTCCCAGTTGAACCTCCGGCGGGCGCCGTCGTTGGAGCTGGGGATGCGATCTGCCGAGTTGTAGCCGATACAGTCTTCCAGATCCCCGGTCCTGGTGATCAGCGTGTAGACCGGCAGCGACGTGAGCATTTCGCTCGGATAGACGTGTCCGGCCCCGTCCGGCTGGACCGAACGCGTCTGGGCCACGTAGTCGGGCACGCCGTCGTACACGTAGTAGGCGAAATTCATCGACGGATCGTCCCGATAGGGCGCCGCGTCCGAAACGCCGCCGCGGTCGGTCGCCGTGATTCGATACCGCACCAGCGTCCGATTGGTCGTCTGAGGGGGAATCGAGGCGGTATAGATGTCGTCTCCCGCCGTGGCATCGACCCCCGTGCCGTCGTCTCTCATGACCACGGTGGTCCAGTTGGCCGGATTGTCGTACGCGGGGTTCCGGCTGAAGTCGCGATACGGATCCGCCAGCAGCGTGCCGTGGGCCAAGGGCAAAAAAGCCGGAATGTAAGCGCCGGGCAGCACCAACTGGTAAGCGAGGTTCACCTCGGCCACACCGTTGGGATCGGTGACCTTGGCCGTGACCACGACCGCTTCGCCCGTGACCGGCTGTTGCGGCTCGTGGGCGACCTGGCGGATCTGGGGCGGCACCCGGGAAGAAAAAACGCTGTTGGGCCGCCCCGGCGTGGGAGCGGCCTCGGCCGGGTCGATCGTCTGACCGGGCAGCGACAGCGTCTGGTAGCCCGACGGCCGCCAGCTTCCTCCCAGGTCGTTATCCAACGATGGATGGATCAACTCCATGGAGCTTCCGTCCCCCCGGGCGGCGATCGGCCAGGGAAACGTGTTCTGGTAGCTCACTTCGTCCTGCAACTGCTCCAGTTCGTTCAGCAGAACGATTGTTTCCCCCTCGTTGTCCAGCCGGCCCCTCCAGGGGCCCAACGCCGAGACTCCGAACCGGGTCTGGACGGCCGCCGGATCCTCGGCCACGACGAGGTAGCCGGCGCCGGGGATCACCGTGCCTTGCGGGAACGTGAAGCGGACGCCGTCGTCGAATCGCCATCCGGAGAGGTCGATCGGGCGGGCGGTGGTGTTGACCAGTTCGATGAACTCGACGTGCTGGCTGTTTTCCTCCGGATCGTAGTGGATTTCGTTGATCACCACGAAGCCCGCCGAGTTGGGGCCGCCCGGCGTCGGCGAGTGGAAGTACTGGCTCTGTGCCTGATGGCTCGTTCCGACCAGTCGCGGCAGCATCAGGAAGTCGTCGTCGTCGGCCGACGCGTTCAGGGCGTGGATCGCCAGCACGTTCGTGCCGGGGAGCAACTGGTCGAGGTGGGCACTGACGTTGATCTCCTCGTACTGCAAAGAGTCTGCCACGCTGCGGCCCGCCGTGGCCCGCGAGTTCCATTGCGGCGGGTTGGGGGCGTTGCGGCCGGCGATCGGCTGCCCGTTGAGATACGCCACGAAGGCGTCGTTGTACTTCATCTGCAGCGTCAGCCCGTCGGCTGCCGAGGGATCGGGGACATCGAAGCGGATCCGCGTCCAGAGCGAGGAGTTGACACCGTGCATGTCGGCGGTGACGTCGGTTCGGATCGCTTCTTCGAGGCCGGGCGAGCCGGTGGCGTATCCGATGCCGGTGTAGCACTTGCTGGAAAACGGCACCGGCAAACCGGCATTCTGCGTACCCATCGTTGCCGACGTGACGGCCCAATCCGCCGCCGTGTTTCCGTCCGAAGAGCCCCGTCGCTGGAAGGAAAAATTGCTCTGGATTCCCAACGGGTTGAAGGACGCGCCGGACCAGGCGCCGCCGAGGGTGATCGGGAAGCCGTTGATCGTCACGTCCAGCGCGGCAAGATCGGCGGTCTGGTATTTCCAGGGAATGAAGTCGACGACGTTGCCCTCGTCGTCGACGATCATGGCCCAATTGGGGCCGGTGCTTGCCCAGACGATGTCGGATCCCCAGGTCGCATCACTTCGGTAAAGGATCTCGCCGGGCTCCATCGAGTCGGGCAAGTACCAGAGGATCGGGTGCACGTTGTTGATCGGCGCGAGAAGCCCGTGGTTCAGCGCCACGACCCAGCCGGACGTGTCGACCGTTTCGTCGGAGACGTTCTGGATCTCGACGAAGTCGGTGGGAAAGGTGGTGCCGGCCTCGGTGATGAGGATGCGGTCGAACACGTTGCTGCCGTTCCAGTTCGAGTCGTCGAAATCCGGGGCGGTCCAGGCGTTGCCCAAGGCGGCCTCGCCGGCCGTGGGCACCAGATACGTCAGTTCGGCCCCCTCGCTGACGAACGTCGACGAGCTGAACGTGTAGCCGTAGGAAACGTCGGTCGATTGCTCGGGATAGGCGGGCGAGAATTCGTGGGCGATATTGCTGCCGTCGGCCTCGACCAGGGCCAGGTACTCGCCTCCGCCACTCAGCTTGAAATTCGTGTGCAGCGGCAAGCCCGGTTCCGCGCGGTCCTTGTCCGAGGCGAAGACCACCACGTATTCATCCGGGGCGAGTACGTGCGAAGGGAACTCCCACTTCGTCAGATCGTCGGCGTCGTCGGTGAGATACCACCCTTCGAGATCGACCGGCGTGTCGGAGGGATTGTAGATCTCGATCCAGTCCGCGAAGTCGCCGTCTTCATCGGCCAGTGTGGACGAATTGACGGCCATCAACTCGCTGATCATCAGCGCTCCGCCGTCGAGCACCAGCCGCGGCTCGAGCGGTTCGAGTACCCGCCGTGCCTTCCGGGTGGCTTCGGTTCTGGAACGTCGAGACCGAAACCAGGTCCTGTGGCGTTTGCGAGGGCCCATCTTGAAGTTGCTCACGACGACGACTGGTTTGCCTCCCCCGACGTGCGAGACGATAATCCCCTCATTATGCCAGATCCCGTCCCAGTACGCAAGGGGTGTAGCGTTCGTCAAACTCCCTGCCGACCGGGTTATCGCTCTTGTGTGCCGAAAGACATGGGCGTGGAAAAAGGGGGACGCAACTCTGTGTCAGCGGGCTGGCATAGCGGTTAAGTCGATTTCATCCAGTCGGCCAGGACACCGTAGGAGCGGAAGCTGAAGGGGAGATTCGGTTGGTGTACCAGGCCCACGCCGTGGTTTGGGGCAGTGCGTTCTGGATAGACACGGGGTACTTTTCCGAAGGCGACGCAGGTGGAATCGCCGCAAGCATATCCGACCCGGCCCCGCCAGATTCTTCTCCCCCCGACAATAAAACACCACAACCAGTGCGTCTTGCCAAGAGAATGGCCTGCAACCGGTACCACATCTGCACCATCTGCACCAAGGGCTCAAGGGCAGTCGTTGCATTGCACGCGTGGGAGGTGTGCCGGGATCCGTCTCGTCAGCGTCGGTTCCTACTCTTCCCTCGGGGCATGACCCAGGCGGATTGTAGATGGTGGCAGACTATGGTAAGGTAGCGCTGTGGGCGGTCATAACGTCACAAAGAAACGTCGGTGTTATGCAATAAGTCGGATTCTTCCAGCTAGATCATTATCAAGGCGAGTCTCGAGATGACCGACAACACCCATCGATCAGGCTGTTCTGACACGACTGACCTCCGCACGGGCAAAAACTGCGGGGGGCCCAACTGCTGCTCCGGCATGAGCCGCCGGCAATTCGTCGCGCTGGGTGGTGCCGCAATTGCCGCGGCCGCAACGTCGCGCCCACGATCCATCATGGCCGGGCCGTTCGAGACGAACGAGTACCTCGATACCATCCCCGCGGACAAGAAGCTCGATCCGGCTTGGGTCCGATCGCTCTTTGTTAGAGGCGAGAAGCAGACTTACACCGATCGCGAAGCGCTGACGCACATTGGCATGCCGGTTGGCGGGCTGTTCGCCGGGACGGTTTACCTTTCGGGTGACGGCCGGTTGTGGCTGTGGGACGTCTTCAATCGCGACCAGAACGGCATCCTGCCGCGCGACGGGGCTTTGCCCGAGGGTATCGGGGTGGGCGGCAACAACAACATGAGAGGGCTGAACTACCTGCACCCCGCGCCCGTGACTCAACCGTTCGGGATCGGCTTCGTGCTGACGGTCGATAACGCCGAGTTTCCGCTCGACTCGACCGGCTTCGCTCAGGTGAGCTTCGACGGCCGCTACCCGATCGGGCAGGTTGCTTATCGCGATGCCGATTGCCCCGTGGAGGTGCGACTGGAAGCCTTCTCGCCATTTATTCCGCTTAACGTCGACGATTCGTCGCTGCCGGCCACGGTGATGAGCTTCCGCGTGAAGAATACGAGCGAGGCGCCGGTCGACGCCGCAATTCTCGGCCACCTGCAGAACCCGATCTGCCTGGAAACGAAGTCGCAGATGACCGGGCAGTTGCGCAATCGGATCGTCAAGCACGACGGACCGACGGCTCTGGTCTGTTCGGCCGAACCCCCGGTCGAGCCAAGTGCTGAAGAGTCGCGCCCGGACGTCGTTTTCGACGACTTCGAGCGACCCGCGTACGAGAGTTGGACCACCGAGGGCACCGCGTTCGGCGAGGGGCCGGTCGAGCGAGGGAAGATCCCCGGCTATCAGGGCGACGTCGGAGGCGAAGGGAAGCGGGTGGTCAACAGTCACGCATCGGCTCCCGGCAACGACGTGGTCGAGAAGGACAGCCAGACGGGCACGCTTACCAGCCGGCCGTTCAAGGTCGAGCGGCGTTTCATTCGGTTCTTCATCGGCGGCGGGGCCCACGAGAACCGGACGTGCGTGAACCTGCTCGTCGAGGGAAAGGTCGTCGCCTCGGCCACCGGACGCAACGACAACCGCATGTTCCGCACGGCGTTCCACGTGCAGCAGTTCGAGGGCAAAGAGGCCCGGCTGCAAGTCGTCGATCGGTTCGACCAGGGCTGGGGCAACATCGGCATCGACGAAATCGTCTTCACCGATCAGCCGCTGGAGGACACGGGGATTCAGCAGCAACGCGACTTCGGCACCATGACGCTGGCACTGCTCGGTCCCGCCGACGCCGGCACGATCGCCAAGGCCGATCTCGCGGCGGAAGACCCGTCGGCGGCCGCTACCGCTACCGCCGATCTTTCGGCGGTGCTCATCGGCCAGCTCGGCCGCTCGCTGCACCTGAAACCGGGAGAAGAACAGGCGATCGAGTTCGTCATTGCCTGGCACTTTCCCAACTTTCGCAGTCACGGGGTGGGCAACGTGCTGGTCGGTCACTGGTACGCGGCCCGGTTCGAATCGGCCCTGGCGGTCGCGCGATACATCGCGGCGAATGTGGATCGGCTCGCCGGCGACACCCGCCAGTGGGTCGAGACCTGGTACGACTCGACGCTGCCGTATTGGCTGCTCGACCGCACGATGGCCACCGCGTCGACCCTGGCGACGACGACCTGCTATCGTTTCGAGGACGGCCGCTTCTGGGCGTGGGAGGGCATCGGCTGTTGTGCCGGCACGTGCACGCACGTCTGGCACTACGCCCAGGCCCCGGGCCGGCTGTTCCCCGAAATCGAGCGGATCGAGCGCGAGCGAGTCAACTTCGGCGTCGGCCAACACGCCGACGGCGGCATCGGCATGCGCACCGGTCTGGGCAGTTCGAATCAGCACGCCGACGACGGTCACTGCGGTCGCGTCCTGGGCGTCTTGCGCGAGCACCAGATGTCGGCCGATGACGGCTTTCTGCGACGGCTCTGGCCGAAGGTGAAGAAGGCGGTCGAGTTCATGATCGGACGCGACGGCAACGCCGACGGCATGATCGAGGGGGCCCAGCCCAACACGCTCGACGCCGATTGGTACGGCAAGATCAGCTTCATCAGTTCGCTCTACCTGGCGATGCTCAAGGCGGGTGAGGCGATGGCAAGGGAGATGGGCGACGATCCCTTGGCCGAGCAATGCCGTGAGATCGCCCGGCGTGGCGAGACGTCCATCCTGGAGACCTTCAACGGCGAGTACTTCGTCCAGATCGAAGATCCGCAACACCGGGACAAGATCGGCACCGGATCCGGCTGCTATATCGACCAGGTGTTCGGCCAGACCTGGGCACACTGGGTCGGCCTGGGACGGCTCTTCGACCGCGACAAGCAGCTCTCGGCCCTGCGGGCACTTTGGAAGTACAACTTCGTGCCGGACGTCGGTCCTTTTCGCCAACGGTTCGTGCCGGGACGGTGGTACGCCGCGGCGGGTGACGCCGGGCTGATCATGTGCTCGTGGCCCAAGGGCGGAAAGAACCCGGCCTTCCAGAAGCACTGGCAATACGGCTACTTCAACGAGTGCATGACGGGCTTCGAGTACCAGGTCGCCGCGCACATGATCTGGGAAGGTTACGATCAGCCCGATCTGCTGGAGCACGGTCTGGCGGTGACCCGGGCGATCCACGACCGCTACGACGCTGCCCTGCGCAATCCCTATAACGAAGTCGAGTGCAGCGATCACTACTCCCGTGCGATGGCCGGCTACGGCGTGTTTCAGGCGGTGTGCGGCTTCAACTGCCATGGGCCCAAGGGGCGTCTCGAATTCGCCCCGCGCGTGAACCGCGATGACTTCCGCGCAGCGTTCACCTCGGCCGAAGGGTGGGGCACGGTCTCCCAGACCCGAGACGAAAGATCGCAAACGAACACCGTGGAAGTCCGGCACGGTCGATTGCGGCTGAGAACGCTGGTCGTGGCGGTTGATGGACACGAACCAAAGTCAGTAGTGGTTTCGATAGGGGACACGCGGATCGAGGCCACAATGGAATTGGCCGACGGTCGCGCTCACGTTGACCTCGCCGAGGAATTGACGCTGGAGGCCGGACAGCGTGTGGAAACCGTACTCGCGTGAGTGTCACGCAACGCGGAAACCGTCTTTTCCACCTTCCTCCCTGCGGGCTTCAGAATTGAATTCGCC
>DATLAN010000047.1:0-7264 GCA_035527455.1 Thermoguttaceae bacterium | reverse complement strand
CTCAACGGCAAGTCGAAGCGCCCCATCGGATTGCCGCGATGTGAAATCGTCAACACGACGGATTGGAATGAAGCAACGTGGACGAACTGCCGGTTCTATCTTTCGGAGGGCGAAGTCCTCATGAGGGTGATGGACCCCGAGAACGACAAGAAGTCATCGTTCGTCAACTGCGTGCTCAAGGATTTGAGCAAAGCGTGCAGTGCGCCGAAGCTGGCCGGCAAGGCCACAGCCTCGTCCGAGACCGCCGGCGATGAAGCCGCCAAGGCCATCGACGGCAATGCGGCCACTTCCTGGAAGGCCGCGTCGTCCAACGACCAGTGGCTCCAGCTCGATTTCGCCGAGCCCACCACCATTAACGAATTCAAGATCAACGAAGCCCCGTCATCCTCAGTCATCCGCTATGTCATCCAGTGTTGGGACGACAAGGAATCGAAATGGGTGGGTTGCTTCAACGGCCGGACCATCGGCCCCGACTTTATGGCGCCGATCGTCAGCCGGACCACGCGGAAGGTGCGGCTGTTCGTCATGATGACGGATAGCGGCAATCCCTGCATAAGTGCGTTCGAGGCCTACAACGACACGACGGGCGAAGTTTTCAACGTCGCGCGCGGCGGCGTGCCGCCAACGCGCATCGGCCAGTGATCGCCGCGCCGGCCGCGGTTTCCAGCCCCTATCCCCTCCAGGACGTCCAAGGTAGCTTCGTGGATTCGCTGGGCCTCGTCGGCGCTCGACACTTGTAGTGTCATGACAGGCCTATCTTCGTTTCCCTCGGATGAGTTCTTCGGGAAGGACAGGAGGCCGGAAATCGGCGAACCGGCGCCGTTATTCCTTCTTCACTTCGGCGCGTCCTTGCCGGTCAAGGCGATGTACGGCGGACGGCAGACAAAGATGCGGGGCTTGCTCGGAAGTTCTGCAAACTGCTCGGCCATATCCCTGTAATCGGCCTCGAAGTCCTTTCCGAAGTTCTTCCAGTTCCGCGGCTTCGTGTCATTGGTACCGAGCATGGTGAACACCACATCCGGGTCGAAAGCCTTTGCGCTATTGAAGGCTCCCTGCTTCTGGTATGGGTTGTCGCCGCTCTTCATGAGCGTAGTGCCGCTGACGCCGAAATTCTTCACGTCCCACTGCTCGCCGAGCATCGTGCGGAGCTGGTCCGGCCAAGATTGGCCGCGCCCGGCCCCAACACCCTGCGTTATGCTGTCGCCCACGCAGGCCAGCTTGATCGCCCCCGTGTAGTTCTCAACCTTGACCGGCGATGAATCCTGGGCCCAAACCGATACGGGAAACACGATGGAGATCGCAATCGTCACGGAGAGCAACCCGCGCATCATTCTCGACATAACTAACCCTTTCTCTTCTTGCGACTACTCTGGTGACGCCGACGTAGTGCCGCCAAGGGACGAAGCATAACGGATAGGAATATGAATCAGCCCTGAGCCTAGCGTACGAACCCGGGGTTGTCAACGATCGGGCGCGAAGTCGTCCAGGAGGGGTGCGGTGGTCCGGCGAGTTGTGGCTTCCCGCGTCAAATCGACCATCTTGCACGTCATCCGCTCGGGCCAGTTCACGCCGGCTTGCACCCGAGGTTGGTCGGCCACGCTTGCCATCTTTCCGCCGCAACCCCGGCCGTGCCCGTCCCGAGAACTCGTTTTGGATTGTCGAACGACCATTCCGCAACTCGCGCAACTCAGTATCACCATCGGCACGTCGGGGGCTCACATTCCGGTGATGACGAGCGACAACGGCTCTTTCCAGATTCTCACACGGCCCGTCGTGTTCACGGAAAAGCTGCCCGCCCTGGGGACTCTCGGGGATATCATCCTGGTCGATTTCAGCCAGTACGCCATCGGCATCCGGCAGGAAATGTCGGTCGAGTCTTCGCGTCATGTCGGCTGGCAGTCGGATCAAACCGGCTACCGTTGCATCATCCGCATCGATGGTATGCCCACCTGGGCCAGCGCTCATACGCCGAAGTCCGGCGGCGACAGCCTGTCCTGGGCCGTGGCGCTCGAAAGCAGATAGTTTCATGTTCTCACTCGTAGTGAGATCTCCGCGTGCCGGCCGTCCGACTTGTCATCGTGCGGCCGGTTTTTTGCGCGCGAGGCCGAGATGTCGATTCTAAGCGACGTTTGCCTCCAAGGTCCAATCACACCACCTACCTCGTCGGAAGCGATCCTGGGGCACGTGGTGATCTCGATTCTGCTCGGCCGCCTGCTCCGCCTATCCGCTTATTAACCGTCCAGCATATATTGATCGTGCTTGGGATCAAGTTGAGCAGAGTATGTGTCGTATTTATCGCCATCGAGGCTAGTGCACGCCGAAAGATAGTTCTCTGTTGTATCAGACTTAAATCGATACTTTGGATAGCAGATGAAGTTATCAAAGCGTTGTTTCACATCTCCTCCAGGATCAAGACAGACTACATCTATCCTCTTCAGGTGTCGAGAGTCCATGATCGCTGACCGCAAAAGGTACTTAATGTAGGAATCGCTCACAGGCAGCGAATACCCAATGATGCGAATGTAATTTGCTTGGCTGAGTAGTCCCGACGCAGTCCGCCAAGTGGAAAGCAGGTTGTTATCTTTCAGAAGGACCTTGTTCCACGTCGGTGGGACAATGTTCTTTTCCTCTACGCAGCCATGAAGCTTTGCCAGTGGTGTCTGATTCGGTTCGTCTTTCGTACCGTCCTCAAACTTCTTGCGGAAGAAGCTTGGGCATGTGACGGTGTCAATTTGCACGTGCATGAACTTTATTATTCTTTCCAGTACCGTATCGTAGTTCAATGTGACGACCGAGTACTGCGTTTCTCTGTTCTGCGCGACTGTCACACGGATTCGGCACAAAGGCCCGTTCCCGCTCCTTGAAAAGCGATATCCGAGAAGTGCTGCGGCGAAGATCCCGCACAATTGCCACAGCGCATCGTTTCCGAACAGAGCCTTAAACAATTCATCCGCCCCCCTGGGAACCTCGGTGATTTTGCGGGTATGGTAGTCGATCACGTCCACGATGTACCGTACGAAGAGGTCCCGCTTCTCCCCGCCGGCCAATAAGCTCTGCATCTCCAGAATGGATAGTATCTCTTCGATGTTGTGGAGATCGGTGTTGTAGTAGTTCTTGATCTTCGCCATCTCGTCGATGGTCTTAATGACTTCCAGGAAGTGGCTATACGTTTCCGGATCTCTATAGTACTGGTCTTTCGACTTTTCAAGGAAGTTGCTCATGACGGGCAACCCAAAGGGCGCCGAAAAACCAGCCCCAAGCAGATAGACGACGTTCTCCATGCGAGCACCCTACTCTGCTAATCAGAACCGAGAAACTCGCATTATACGGTGCGGGGTCAATGGTTCGCAAGGGGGCCCACGCCAGAGACCCGACCCGGCTCTTGCGTAACGGTCCGAGAATGGGGAGAATCGGGGTCGTCAATGGAGCATTTGTACCTTCCCGGTGTCCTGGACTCGCAACCGGCCGCCGGGTCGGGGCCTCGCGAGAAAGGAAGGGCCATGTCCAGACAGTTCACGAAAGAAGAGATGGACGAGACGGCCATACATGAGGCGGCGCATGCTGTACTGTTTTGGCACTTCGACATGGGCATTGAGTACACGGAGATCTACGTTAGCAAAAGGGAGGATGGTAGGCGTGGCGCAACATCGCCGAAAAAAAAGGGGCCCGGGAGCTTCTGCCACGACGAGCTGAAAGAAACGGTTCCTTGCATGGAGGGAATCATGGTGCATCTGGCGGGCATTGCTGCTCATCGAGTACTGCGAAGCAAGGTACCCCAGACAAAATCTGGTTCTGATTGGGAAAAAGCCACGACAGACGCACAGGCTCTCTGTTACAGGCCTGACGATGACGAAGCCACGCTCTGCCGCGATTGGCTGCTGAAGAGAACAGAAAACCTTATCCGAGGGTGGGATAAGCTTCCGAAGGCAATCGAGGCCTTGGCTAAGGCGTTACTGGCGAAAAAACCTGTTGATGGCGTCCAAAGGATAGAAGGTTCAGAAGCAACGCGTATCATCGAGGGGGTCTGCTATTATTCACAAGACGACTGATTCTGCCACCCGTTTGCAGGCCAGCGGCGGCACCCCTAACCCGGTTTTCAGCCGGGCTTCTCTTTGCGCCGGACCGTAGCACCGCGTAGCACCGGACCGTTTCCGTGCCACAGCCGACCGAATTCTTTGGGTCGGTCGATTGATTCGCAACGTAGCACCGGCGTAGCACGGACCTGGAATACCCCGTTTGGCGACGAAAAAAGCCTTGCGTAACTCTTTGCTACGCAAGGCTTTAGGTGTGCCCCCTGGAGGACTTGAACCTCCAACCCTCTGATTAAGAGTCAGATGCTCTGCCAGTTGAGCTAAGGGGGCCGATCGCTTGCACAAACCGAACTCGTAATTCTAAACGCATCCGACGGGAATACAAGGGGACCCACGAAAAGGCAATCCTCCGGGTCCACCAAGAAGAAGGATGATAACCCTAGGGGCAACCTAAGTTACCTAACCACCCTAGGTTTGGTGGCTTTCTGGCCGACGTGGGTCTCGAACACGTACCGGTGCCGATAGGCCGGGTAGTGAGAAGCTTTTTTTCTTCTCGACCATCGCGGAGAGAACCGCATTGGGTTTCTCTGCTTCTCTGCGTGCTTCCGGTCAAGAAGGGCTTCGCACGGCTGGGTCGGTCGGCCAGGCGCCGTCCCCCTGTCAACGAAGTCCAGTCCGGCTGACGCAAAGTGTCGGGGCTGATATGGGATTCTCCCCAACACCTGCAAGTTGCTCGCAGGGCGGGACGCGGCTATGATGACCCACGTGTGCGAGTTTCCCTCGGGGGGACGAAATCGAAGCCGGGAGGATGAAAACGTGCGACGCAACGTCTTGAAACAAGCGGGGTTAGGGGCCTTCGTCCTCGTGGCGATGGGGGTGTGCTTCGCGCGAGCGGCCGAAGACCCGCGCAGGCCGAACTTCCTGGTGATTCTGGCCGATGACATGGGTTTCTCGGACGCCGGGTGTTATGGCGGCGAAATCGCCACGCCGAATTTGGAGCGGCTGGCCGCAGGCGGGCTGCGGTTCACGCGGTTCTACAACACGGCCCGGTGCTGGCCCACGCGGGGCTCGATCCTGACCGGCTACTACGCCCAGCAGGTCCGCCGCGATGCACTGCCCGGAATGCCCGTGGGCAACCGACCTTCGTGGGCCCGCCTGTTGCCGGAAATGCTCGAGCCTCTGGGCTACCGGTCCTACCATTCGGGCAAATGGCACGTGGACGGCAAGCCGGTCGAGGAAGGGTTCGACAAGTCGTATTGGGTCCAGGATCAGGATCGGTTCTTCTCGCCGCGCGTGCATTACGAGGACGATCAGCCTCTTCCGCCGGTCCGGCCGGACAGCGGTTACTACGCCACCACCGCCATCGCGGATCACGCGGTGCGGTGCCTGAAGGATCACGCCGCGACCCATGCCGACCGGCCGTTCTTTCATTATCTGGCGTTTACGTGTCCCCACTTCCCGCTGCACGCGCTGCAGGAGGACATCGATCGGTATCGCGGCCGTTTTCGGGAAGGGTGGGACGTCCTGCGGCAGCAGCGGTGGCAGCGGATGAAGGAGCTGGGCATCGTCGACTGCCGGCTGTCGGCGCGGGATCCGGCCGCCCGGCCGTGGAACGATCTGTCGCAGCAGGAGCAGCAGGCTTGGGAGGTGCGGATGGCCATCCACGCGGCGATGGTCGACCGCATGGACCGCGAGATCGGCCGGGTGCTGGATCAACTTCGGGCCATGGACGCGCTGGAGAGTACCGTGATCTTTTTCCTCAGCGACAACGGCGCCAGCGCCGAACGGGTCTTGCGCGGCGATGGGCACGACGCCGAGGCCCCGCCCGGTTCGTGGCGATCGTACCTGTGCATCGAGCCGGGCTGGTCGAACCTGGCCAACACACCGCTGCGCCGGCACAAGATCTGGGTCCACGAGGGCGGCATCTCGACGCCGTTGATCGTCCACTGGCCGGAGGGCATCGCGGCCCGCGGGCAGTTGCGCCGCGACGTGGGCCACGTGATCGACCTGGTGCCCACGATCCTGGAACTGGCCGGTGGGCAGACACCCGAGCGACGGCCGGGCGACATCGTCCCGCCGCTGCCCGGCCGGAGCCTCGTGCCCGCCTTCGCACAGGACGGCAGCGTTGCCCGCGAGTTCCTCTACTGGAACCACTCGGGCAACCGGGCCATCCGGGTCGGCGACTGGAAGCTCGTTTCTGCCGGCCGCGACGGGACTTGGGAACTCTACGACCTGCGGACCGATCGTGCGGAATCGGACGATCTGGCTGCCAAGTATCCCGAGAAGGTCCGCGAACTGGCCGAGCGTTGGACGCAGTGCACGGAGCAGTTTCGGCAGGATGCGACGGGACAGGCAGATGAGGGCGCTCCAGATTCTGAAAGCGGGCAATGATCGACTACGTATTCGTGTCGGGCATTGCTGAATTCTTGCGAATTCAACTACACCCTTTGTGAAACGTTGGGAAAAGAAAGGTACACGCCATGTCCAGACGAATCGTAACGGCCATTTGCGTCCTGGCGGGTTTGATCGGGTCCTCGGCGGAGGCTTTCGGCGCCGAGTTTCTTGTGGGAACGGCGGTCACCGATATCACGCCCTACGAGCCGGTTGCCGTTTCCGGTCAGTTTCACCTGCGGATCGCCCGCACGGTCGAATCGCCCGTCACGGCCAACGTCGTCGCGTTGGAATCGCGACAGGACGACCGATCGCTCGATGCGGCGATCATGGTCTCTTGCGACCTGGTCTACATTACCACGGACGTTCTGAACCTGGTTCGCGAGCAAGTCAAGCAACGGCTGCCGGAGTTGGACACGACGAAGATCTTCCTCAATGCGACCCACACCCACACGGCCCCCGTGACGTTGCCCGGGAAATACGCGATTCCCGAGGATGGGGTGATATCGGCGGAGAAGTATCGGAGTTTCCTGGTCGAGCGTGTCGCCGAGGCGATCGTCCGCGCGTGGACCGGCCGCCGGCGCGGGAGTGTCGCCTGGGGACTCGGCCACGCCGTGGTGGCCTACAACCGTCGCGCCGTGTACGCCGACGGAAGGGCGCAGATGTACGGCCGGACCGACCTGCCGGACTTCCGACAGCTCGAAGGCTACGAGGACCACGACGTGGGCACGCTGTTCTTCTTCGACGCGTCGGACGAACTGATCGCCGTGGCCGTCAACGTCTCGTGTCCTTCCCAGGAGGTCGAATCGAGAACCGCCGTCAACGCCGACTTCTGGCATCCC
>DATLAN010000046.1:0-2899 GCA_035527455.1 Thermoguttaceae bacterium | reverse complement strand
TACATCGGCCAATCGCCCGGTTCGGCGGCGCCGCCGGCGGTCTTGCCGTAGGCCGGGCCTTTCTCCAACACCGGCCTTGCCGGAAACGGCATGTGGCCGGTCTCGTCCCGTTGCGGGGCCGCGGCGAAGAAACCGGGGGCCTTCACGGTCAGGAAGCAGGCACACGCGTCCGGCGGAGCGTAGATGAAACCGTTGGCCGGGATGATCCCGTACTGGCACGTGCCGCGGATCCAACTGTTGTTGCCCAACCAGCCGTCTTCGAGGCTGACCAACTCGACGCCGGAATAGCCGGTGAAGATGAACCGCTGGGAGGCCTTGTCCCGATAGCAGCGGTGGTGCGGCATCCCGACCTTGTCGCCGCGGATTTGGATCGTCCTGACCACCTCGCCGGTCTTCAGGTCGAGGCCTTGGAACGCGGTGCCGACCCAGACGATCCCGTCCACGACGAAGACGTCGACCGGCGAGTTGTAGCCCTCCGAGCACGGGGCGGACCAAAGCTCTTTGCCGTCTTTGGCGGCGTAAGCGATGAGCGTACAGGAACCTTTGCGTGCGAAGCCGCCCTCGTCCCAGCCGTTGACCCCCCATTCGAGCGCGCCCTTCGCGGCCGCATCGGCCCCGGCGTCGCGGTCGGCACAGAGAATCACGTCGCCGGCGGCCACGAGCGTCGGCGCCGAGAAGGACATTCGCAGGCTCGGCGTTGCCCGAGCGGTCTGCCAGATTTGCCTACCGTTTTGCGTGTCGAGGCACGTCATGCCGGCGGAGCTTTGGTAGTAGAGTTGCTTCCCTTGCACCGCCAGGGTCGACGGCAAGGGGCATTCATCGTCGCCAAACGTGTTCTTCCAAAGCGTCTTTCCCGAGTCGGCGGCCACGGCCATGATCTGCCGCTTGTCGATCGGATTCGGTTCGTTGCGCTGCGCCAGTCCGCCGCCGCGCCGGTTCGCTTCCGACGTGCCCAGCACGAGATAGAGGACGCCGTTGTCCAGGAGGATCTCTTCCGTTCGCTCGGTCCCTTCGTAGGTTGCGAGTTCTTCCCCGGTCGCGGCATCGAGCGCCGTCACCGGCGCGGCAAGCCCTTGCGTGACGTAGACCCGCTCGCCGACCGCCACGAGCCGCCGCGGCAGGTGCGTCGGGCCGCTGCGGAAGTGACGCAGGTGATCGTTCCACTGGTCGATCGGCTTCTTCCACAGCAGTGAGCCGTTGAAGGCGTCGCGGGCCACGAGTTCCCAATTGCCCATGAACCGGATCGACGCCAGCGGGGCCTCGTCGACAATGTAGAAGATGCGGCCGCCGGCGGTCACGGCGGTTGTCATGCTGGCGAATTCTTCATGGCTTCGGCCCCATCGCGGTTCCGACACCCATTGGATCGACCGCGGCATCGCTATCCGCGTGTCTTGCGCGACGGCGTTGTTGTCCGGGCCGTGCAGGTAGTGCGTCCACTCGTCGATGTCACTGGGTTGCGGCTTGACCGTTTTCTTCCACGCGCCGCCGGCTTTCACATACGCGACCCCGCCGGGAGCGAGAACGCGCATGACCTCGTCCATCGGCACGTCGCCCAGGTCGTCGGACACGACCAGGTTCACAAGGTCGTTGACGTACGGCAGCCGGGCGCCGTCGAGCCGGCCGATCGACACGAGGCCGTACTTCCCTTGTTCGCGGATGGTTGCACGAGCCTTTTCGACATCGGCCGCGTCGGTCGCCAGGCCGTGGACCCAATACCGGTCGCCTGCTCTCAGGGCCGCGGTCATTTCGCCGTCGCCGCAGCCGATATGCACGATCAACCCGCCCTGAACGCCCGTCGCGTCAAGGATCTCTTGCGCCGACTCCGCCGCCGGCAGTCTGTTGGCGAACAATAACAACAGGAAAGAAACACAGCCTGCAAGGAGAAAATGAAATCGCATGGTGTGGGGCATTGCTTCGTCTCCGAAAGGTGGGAACGTAAGGGGGGAAAATCGATGTCCTATTATCGCAAGCCGAACAGCACATTTCAAGTCGCAGGCTTCGACGCTCGTAGTGTGCATTCACGAACCGCGGCTTCCGTCGCGTAACTTCAATTCATGCTTTCGGCTGAGTCCGTCGAGCATCATGGTCACGAGCGTACTGCTCATGCAGTAGTCGGGGACGCCAAGCGGCCTTCCGGAAACCGAATCGTAGTGTTCGCTGATGCCGTTCTTGATCGCGTTGCCGACCGTCTTGTCGGCGATCTCCGCGGCAAGCTCCTGATGGCCATAGGCGGCCAGGCCGGAGGCGATCTGGTAGTTCGTCGGCGGCCAGACGTCGCCGCGCCAGAAGGCGTCGGACTTCCATCGCTTGTCGGTTCGATCGACCGTCGGCACCGGCAGCGGCGTCATCCAGGCGGGCGAGGCCAGCACCCCGGCCATGCGGCGGGCCATCGCTTCGGTGGGAACGCCCGCGGCCAGCGGAATCCAACTTCCGATGGTGGCGACCGGAATCTTCTCGAGCGTGTCGCGCCGGACGGAGAGGAACGTGCCCGCCTCTTCGTCCCACATGTGGTCGCGCATGCCCTTGACGCCCTTTTCCATACGCAGCTTGCGTCTTGCCGCCATCTCCTGGTCGCCCGCGATTTCCGCCAGTCGGGCGAGGCTTCTTTCGCCCATGATCAGATAGGCGTTGTTGCCGGGCACGCAGACGTCGGCGTACCAGGCACCTTCATCGGAGCCTTTGCGTTGGGGATGGACGGTCATTTGCATGTCGTCCATGTTGCATTCGTAGTCGAACGTTTCCCATTTCGCGTGCTGCAGTTTGCCCGTGTAGGCGCCGAGAGTAATCAGCCCGTTCTCGTGCAGATCCCGCTCGCGCCAATACCAGTCGTGGAACCGTTCGAGCCGACCGAGACATTGCTTGAGAAGTTCCTTGTCGCCGTTGCGCCGGTAGACCCGTT
>DATLAN010000045.1:0-2031 GCA_035527455.1 Thermoguttaceae bacterium | reverse complement strand
TTCGCTCAGCGGGTTCAGCGGCAGGGCCTTTTCCTCGAGCAGCCGAAGCGTCTGCTGGACCTGGAAGTTGGCCCACGCCAGATCGGCCTTGCCCAGCCAGGCGGCCAGCAGTTGCGGATTGAGTTGGATTGCCTTCTCGATGGACTCCTCGGCCTTCTCGAAGTCGCGTTGTTCCACGGCCAGCGCGGCCACGGCCACGTGGACTTCGGCCGCGTTGGGGTTGAGCTTCAACGCCGCTTCGAGTTCGTCTTCGGCGTCGGGCTTGTTGTACTTTTCCAGGAACAACATCGCCGCCTCGTAATGGGCCGGCCAATACTTGGGGTCCAACTTCAACGCGTCGGGATACAGGTCGTTGACCAGGAAACTGAACTGGCCGCTCGAGCGATTCCACCTCGCGTATCGGGCTGCTCCCAGACCGATCCAACGCAGCGATTCGGCGTCCTCCACGTCGTTGGCGTTGTAGTAGCGGATCAGGTCGCGATACCCGCGACCCGCCTCGTCGAGCCGGCCGGCCGTGCGATCCAGCTCCGCGCGGATCCAGATCGCCGGCAGTTGGTTGCGATCTAGCTTGATAGCAGCCTCGCACCGGGCCTTGGCTTCCGGGTAATCCCCCCGCTCGAAGGCCAACCGTGCCAGCTCGGCCTGGAGCGGGGCATGCTCCTCGGCGGCGGCCGTCAGAACCTTCACCGCGTCGTCCCGCTTTCCTTGGGCACAAAGAGCCCGGGCCAAACCCAACACGGCGGCCGGGTCTTTCTTGTTGGCCAACGGGGTGTAAGCCCCCTCGGCCGAGAGGTATTTCCCGCCCAGAAGCAGTTCCCGGGGCTTGGCCAGAGGATCGTCGTCCCCCCGAGCCATCGACCCGACGGACAGCACGGCCAACAGCAGCCCGAGGAAGGCGCGTTTCATGTTCATAGATGGTCCGATTTCCAGCTTCATTTGCGGCAACGCTTCAACCAAATGGTAGCCGGATTCGCAAGAATTCGGCCGTTACCCAGTTTCACGCGAAATGTTCCGAATTCTTGCGAATCCGGCTACAAATCGTTGCCCACTGCAGAACGCTGAACAGTTATCATTTACGTTATCCGACCGTCCCCACATCATCAACCCCGCGTCCCCCCTTTGACAGTATTCGGGAAGAACCCTAACATGCAGCTTCTGGGCAATCGGCCACCTGGAACCCGCCTCGCGAAATACCACGTCACTGTACATCGAAAGGAACGCAACATGCGTGAGATGAGAAACGACGAGCATCCCTCAAGACGTGATTTCCTCAAATCGGCCGGCGTGGCGTCGGCGGCTTGTTGGGCCGGTTTGGCGGGCGGCGCGATGTCAACCGCCCATGCGGCCGAGAATCCGGGCGAGAAACCCAAGCGGCCGTTGAAACTCGCGCTGGCCTCCTACACGCTGCGGAAGTTCGACCTCGACCAGACGCTGGCCATGACCACACGCGTAGGGCTGGAGGCCATTTGTCTGAAATCGTTCCACCTGCCGCTCAGCGCTACTGCCGAGGAAATCGCCGCGGCCTGTGCGAAGGTCAAGGAGTCGGGCATCCTCCTCTATGGCGGCGGCGTGATCGGAATGAAGAACCCGGAGGAGGTCGACCAGGCGTTCGAGTACGCCAAGGCCGCCGGCATGGTGAAAATCATCGCCGCTCCCACCGCCGAGATGCTGCCGTTGATCGACCAGAAGGTCCGCCAATACGACATCGAGGTCTGCATCCACAACCACGGCCCCGGCGACAACAACTTCCCCACGCCCGAGGCGGCCTACGAGAAGATCAAGACGCTCGACCGGCGGATCGGCATCTGCCACGACGTCGGGCATACGATCCGCTACGGCGCCGACCCGATCGCCTCCACCCGGAAATATGCCGACCGGATGCTCGACATTCACATCAAGGACGTCACGGAAGCCACGGCCCGCGGAGGCGCCACCGCGTGCGGCCGGGGCGTGATCGATCTGCCGGCCTTGCTCCGCGCGCTGATCGAGATCGACTATCGGGGCTACGTCGCTTTCGAGTACGAGCAGAAC
>DATLAN010000044.1:0-3234 GCA_035527455.1 Thermoguttaceae bacterium | reverse complement strand
TCCGTGTCTTCCGTGTCTTCTGTGCCTTCTTTCTGCGCCGCCGGTATCCATCGCCGAAACACAACGGTCCCACCCGAACGTGGTCGTCATTCTCGTGGACGACATGGGGTTTTCGGATATCGGTTGTTACGGCAGCGAGATCCCCACGCCGAATCTCGACGCGCTGGCCGCCGGCGGGCTGCGGTTCTCGCAGTTCTACAACACCGGCCGATGCTGCCCGACGCGCGCGGCGCTGCTGACCGGACTGTATTCGCACCAGACCGGTGTCGGTCACATGACCGGAGACTATGGCGTGCCCGGCTACCGGGGTTTCTTGAACGACCATTGCGTCACGCTGGGTGCCGCGGCCAGCAGCGCCGGTTACCTGTCGGCCATCACGGGCAAGTGGCATGTGGGACATCGCGAGATCGCCATGTACCCGCTGGCTCGCGGGTTCGATCGTTTTTATGGCGTGCCGGAAGGCGGCGGTTTCTATTTCCAGGTGAAAGCGGACCGTACCGTCGTCCTGAACGACCAGGTGGTCGGCTCGGCCGAGAAACCGCTTCCGGACGGCTGGTACTCGACCGACGCCTGGACCGAGTACGGCCTGAAGTTCATCGACGAAGCGCTGGCCGCCGGCAAGCCGTTCTTCTTGTATCTGGCACACAACGCCCCCCATTTTCCGCTGCAAGCAACGGCCGAGGACATCGCCCTTTTCCGCGGCAAGTACCGTGAAGGCTGGGACGC
Source organism: Thermoguttaceae bacterium (assembly GCA_035527455.1). Lineage (GTDB taxonomy): Bacteria > Planctomycetota > Planctomycetia > Pirellulales > Thermoguttaceae > DATLAN01. The sequence goes on along the minus strand of DATLAN010000044.1, from coordinate 2,508 downwards.
GCTGAGCCGGCGGCGGTACGCCCGGCAGATCGAAATGGGGCTGATCGATCCGGCGTGGGCCAAAGCCCGGCGCCCCGACGACGTGGCCGCCTGGGACAGTCTCTCGGCCGAAGACCAAGACCGATTCGATCATCTGATGGCCACGTACGCCGCCTGTGTCTACCGCATGGACCGGTCGATAGGCACGTTGGCGGACGGCCTGAAACAGCGGGGGCAATTCGAGAACACGTTGATCCTGTTCATGAGCGATAACGGCGGTTGCGCCGAAAGCGGTCCCCGCGGCAAGAGCGAGGGCGATCCGACCACCGCCGCATCGAACTGGTTCTGCGGCAAGTCGTGGGCTTGGATGCAAGACACGCCGTTCCGCAAGTTCAAGCATTACAACCATGAAGGCGGCATCGCCACTCCGCTGATCGCCCATTGGCCGCAGGGCATTACGGCGCGTGGCCAGTCGCGGCATCAACCGGCCCACGTGATCGACGTCATGGCGACCCTGGTCGATGTGACCGGAGCCGAGTATCCGGCTTATGCCGACGGGCATGCTATTCTGCCTATGGAGGGCACGAGCCTGCGGCCGGCATTCCACAACGAACCGTTGAAGCGAGACGCGCTCTACTGGGAACACGAGGGCAACGCCGCCATTCGCCACGGCGACTGGAAACTGGTGCGACTGGGCGGGCGCGGACCGTGGGAGCTGTACGACCTGAAGTCGGACCGCACCGAACAGCATGATCTGGCCGCTGAGAAACCGGAACTGGCCGCCGAACTGGCCGCCAAGTGGCACGCCTGGGCCCAGCGCTGCAACGCGTCGCCCAACGGCCTGCCGACGAAGCAGAAAGAGAAGTAAGGATAAGAAACCCGCCGTGGCCAAGTCGCGAACTTGACGACAAGGCATTACCGACGCCGTTGGAGCCAAGCACCCAGAAGGGAAAAATGAAGATGATGAGCGTCAAGCATCTTGGTTGCAGTTTGTTCCTCGCACTGACGGGGATGGTTGTTTCATCGGCTTTCGGAGCAAGCCGGCCAAACTTCGTCTTCGTCATCGCCGACGACTGCACCTATCGCGATATCGGCTGTTATGGCGGTCAGGCGTACACGCCGAACATCGACCGCCTGGCGACCGAAGGCATGTTGTTTACGCACTGCTTCCAGTCGGCTCCCATGTGTTCGCCCACGCGCCACAACATCTACACCGGGCTGTATCCGGTCAAGAGCGGCGCCTACCCCAATCACACGTTCGCAAAACCGGGGACCCGGAGCGTTGTCCATTACCTGAAACCGCTCGGCTACCGCGTTGCGCTCAGCGGCAAGCGGCACATCGCTCCACAGGACGTGTTCCCCTTCGAATATCTCGCTTCCGCCGGGAATAACCCCGACTTCGAGGCGATCGACGGCTTCCTGGCCGAGTGCAAGCGGGACGGCACGCCCTTCTGTCTGTTCGCGTGTTCCAACGAACCACACTCGCCGTGGAACAAGGGTGATCCGTCGCGCTACGATGCGGACAAGTTGAAACTGCCGCCTTACTTCGTCGATACGCCCCAGACGCGAGAGGACATGACTCGGTACCTCGCTGAAATCACTTATTACGACGGGCAAGTCGGCCAGGCGTTGGCGCTGCTGGACAAACACCAGTTGGCGGATAATACCCTGGTGATTGTCGTCAGCGAACAGGGTTCCAGCTTTCCCTTCGGCAAGTGGACCTGTTACGACACGGGCCTGCAATCGGCGTTCGTCGCTCGCTGGCCCGGTCGCATCCCGGCAGGCACGGTCAACGACGCGCTGATCGAGTACGTCGACGTGCTGCCGACGTACATCGAACTGGCCGGCGGCGAGCCGCCGGAAGCACTCGACGGCAAGAGCCTGGTGCCGGTGCTCTCGGGCCAGGCGAAGCAGCACAAGCAGTACGTGTTCGGCGAAATGACCACGCGCGGCATCATCAATGGATCGGAGCATTTCGGCATCCGATCGATCCGTTCGCCGCAGTTCAAGTACATCTGGAATTTCACTCCCGACGTCCAGTTCCAGAACGCCTGTACCAAGTCGGCCATTTTCCAATCTTGGCGCGAAACGTCAGCCAACGATGCGGACGCCGCCGACAAAGTCCGCCGCTACGAACACCGGCCGGGAGAGGAGTTGTATGACGTGACGAAAGACCCGTACGAATGGAACAACCTGGCCGACGATCCCGAGTACGCCGAAACCAAGGATGAATTGCGCACGAAACTACTGGCATGGATGAAAGCCATGGGCGACCAGGGCCAGCAAACCGAACTCGATGCGTTCCAGCACCAGACCGGGGCGCTGCGAGGCACCACCCAAGCGAAAAGAAAGGCACTCCCATGAACCAACGTACTTTGAAACGAACCATCTGGGCCCTGGCGCTCCTGCTGACAGCGGGCGGCACCGTGCAGGCCGCCGACACGCCGAACTTGATCTTCATCAACATCGACGATCTCGGCTATGCGGACATCGGGCCGTTCGGGTCGAAGCTCAACCACACGCCGCACT
>DATLAN010000043.1:0-20399 GCA_035527455.1 Thermoguttaceae bacterium | reverse complement strand
GGTCCTAAGGTAGCGAAGTTCCTTGTCGGGTAAGTTCCGACCTGCATGAAAGGCGTAACGACAGAAGCACTGTCTCAACCAGTGACCCGGTGAAATTGTAGTCGTGGTGAAGATGCCACGTACCCGCAGCAAGACGGAAAGACCCCGTGAACCTTTACTGTAGGCTGATATTGGGCTGTGGTATGTTTTGTGTAGGATAGGTGGGAGGCGATGAAGCCCCGACGCTAGTCGGGGTGGAGCCAACCTTGAAATACCACCCTGACTTGCTTAAGCGTCTAACCTGATCCCGTGAATCCGGGTTGGGAACAGTGTCAGGCGGGCAGTTTGACTGGGGCGGTCTCCTCCTAAAATGTAACGGAGGAGTTCAAAGGTAGGCTTAGCACGGTTGGCAATCGTGCTGAATGGGCAATGCTATAAGCCTGCTTAACTGCGAGACCGATGGGTCAAGCAGATGGGAAACCAGGACATAGTGATCCTGCGGTGCTGTGTGGAAAGGCCGTAGCTCACCAGACAAAAGGTACTCCGGGGATAACAGGCTGATCGCTCCCGAGCGTCCATAGCGGCGGAGCGGTTTGGCACCTCGATGTCGGCTCATCACATCCTGGGGGTGGAGAAGCTCCCAAGGGTTTGGCTGTTCGCCAATGAAAGTGGTACGTGAGCTGGGTTCAGACCGTCGTGAGACAGGTCGGTCCCTATCTGCTGTGGGCGCACGAAACTTGCGGAGGTTCTTCTTTAGTACGAGAGGATTTAGAAGGACGTCCCTCTGGTGTTCCTGTTGTCGCGCTAGCGGCACGGCAGGGTAGCTAAGGACGGAAAAGATAAACGCTGAAAGCATATAAGCGTGAAGCCCTCTCCAAGATCAGGTTTCGTAAGTGCAATCCGCACGAGAGCCCCCTGGAAGACGACCAGGTCGATAGGCCGGATGTGTAAGCGCAGCAATGCGTTCAGCTAACCGGTACTAATGGGCGAAAGCTTGGCCGCATGTATCCAATGCTCCTAAGTAGTGGATAGTGGTTAGTGGGTAGTGGTTAGTGAAGAGCTGACCACGCGAAGCCGACCGCTATGCCAGCCACTTGAACCACAACCCGGCGACCGGTGCCATACGCGTGCCGGCCGCCACTTTCCGGTGACTATACCTGAAAGGCCACACCCGTTCCCATCCCGAACACGGTAGTTAAGCTTTCAGGGCCGATGGTAGTACCAAAAGTGCGAGAGTAGGTGTTGCCGGATCTAATTCAAGAAAGCCCCCGTGTCGCACGACTTCGGGGGCTTTTCCTTGGGGAGACCATTCCCCGGGATTTCGATCGATTCAACCGCCCGCTCCGAAGTGGAGGGCTGTTCAAGTACGGGGACAATAAGGGAAAGACTGAGGAGATCGCCATGATCTACCGAGGACACGTCAAGAACGGCCTGGTGGTCTTGGACGACGCGGTGGTCCTACCCGAGGGCGCGCGGGTCAAGGTCGACGTCGTCACGCCGTCGGTTTCCGACGAGGCCAACAAAGCCACCGATGAGGAAAACGGCCCAGCCGACCTGCCGCCACTGATGAAATACGCCGGCATCGCCAAAGACCTGCCCCCCGACGCGGCCCGGAACCTCGACCACTATCTATATGGACATCCCAAATCATGAGCGCGGTGTTTGCGGATACGTCCTTCTTCGTGGCCTTCCTCAACAGGCACGATGAGTATCACGCCGCTGCACGTGACTACATGTCGCACTTCTCCGAACCCGTTTGGACGACCGACTGGGTTCTCACGGAACTTGGCAACTATCTTGCACGAAGCGATCTGCGGAAGGTGTTCGTCCCCTTTGTGCGCGACCTGAAGGCCGACCGGCGCATCGAGGTAGTCAGCGCAACCAAGAAGCTGTTCCACGCCGGTCTCGACCTCTATGACCGCCGCAACGACAAGACCTGGTCGCTGACCGATTGCATATCGTTCGTGGTGATGGACCAGCAACAACTCAGCCAGGCACTGACCGCCGATCATCATTTCGAGCAGGCAGGCTTCAGCGCGCTGCTGAAGTGAATGCCTGAAGGCCGGACAACCTCTACGCCAGTGGATTAGGGGGCCTTTCAAGCAACCGCCCGAGTTCCGTCTCCAAGTCGCCCTGTCCCGTCAGAAAATCGATCCCGACGTTCACCGCCCACAACGGGCGACCGCCGATCTCCGGGATACCCAGCTTGACCAGGTCCTTGCACGTGCAGACGACCGCCTCCACGTCGAGCCGCCCGGCCCAATCGGCCAACGACGCCACGTCGCTGCGCACGTAATCGTGATGGTCGGGAAATTCGCGGAAATCGGCCAGCCGGTAATCGCACGCCCGAAGCGTGTGCCGAAAACCGGCCGGGTTGCCGATGCCGCAGAAGGCCGCCACCGGCCGGCCGGCCAGCGAGTCCAAAGACGCCTCCTTACCGCCGCAGTCGAGCAGTGCCAGAGGCGCGTGGCTGGCCTCAAGAAAAACGGCCTCGGGCGCGTGCAGTTGGACGATGCGGCGGATATCCTCGCGCCCGGCGTGCGGAAGCATGTCCGCGCGGGAAAGGACCACGACGTCGGCACGCCGCAGCCCGGCGATCGGCTCGCGAAGCGTACCCCGGGGAAAGACGTGGCCGAACCCCAGCGGTTCCAGGGCGTCCAACAGCACGATGTCCAAGTCCCGGGCAATGCGGCGGTGTTGGAAGGCGTCGTCCAGCAGGATCAACTGGCACTCGAACTCCTCGATGGCCGTTTCTGCCGCGGCCACCCGATTGGGGTTCTGCAGGTGCGGCACGTCGGGCAGCTTCTGCTCCAGTTCCAACGCCTCGTCGTTCCGCGCGCCCGACTGGGCACCGTAACCGCGGCTGATCAGCGTGACGCGCACGCCCTGCCGGCGGAACCACCGGGCGAGCCATTCGACCATGGGCGTCTTGCCCGTGCCACCCAGCGTGAGATTGCCCACGCTGACCACCGGCACGCCGACGCGATGCGTTTCCTTCCAACCACGGTCGTAGCACCAGTTCCGCCAGCGGACGGCCCAGGTGTACGGCACTTCCCCCAGCCGCAAAGCCAGACGCACCCCGGCCGCCGCGACTCCCCGCCGCCGGCCGCTCACAAGATCTCGAAATTCCGTCGGGCTGAACAAGGGCCAAGAGCCGGAGATCAGAAGTCAGAAATCGGTGGTTAAAAGTCAGAGATCACAGCCTGGAGAAACACAACGCCCCCGCACTGCGTTGCGGGGGGTGACAGCAGCAAACCCTCATTCCGTCCGTGCCGCCAACCTTTCTCGGACGTTCCCCACGAACTCGTCGATTTGTTCCGGCTGTTCGAATCCCACGGTCATCGAATCGATGCAGCCGAGATCCATCACGAACTTCAGCGTTTTCTTGCGTTGCTCGGGGTCGAATCCCCCTTCGCCGATCAGTTTCATGCCGATGATGCCCTTGCCGGCGGCGTGGGCCTTCTTCAACACGGGCACGACCTGTTCCATCGGTGCGTCGGTCCGGTGGCCGTAGGGGTTGATGCGGGCGTGGATCACGTCGACCCACGGTTCGGCCGCGGCGGCTTCCAGGGCAGGCAGCGAATGGATCGAAACCCCGTGGGCACGGATCAGCCCCTGCTCCTTCAGCTTCGCCATCGCGTCCATCTGGGGGCGCTGCTCCTTGGTCCAATCGGGACGGTCCATGCAGTGGATCTGCAACACGTCGATGTAGTCGGTCTGGAGTTCCTCGAGGAAACGCCTCACCAGCACGTCGGCCAGCGGGCGTTCCTTCTCGGGAAGGCCTCCGGGGCGGGTCCATATCTTGGAGACCAGTTGGATCTCTTCCCGCGGCTTGCCCTTGAGCACGCGGCCCACGTAGGGGTGGGTGCCGTACATGTCGCCCATGTCGAACTGCCGGATGCCTTGGTCGTAGGCGTATCGCAGCAGGGCCTCGAACTTCTCTTTGCCCAGTCGGGTCTGGTTGGTCTGGCGTCCGCCGCCGCGCATGCCCGTGCCGCAGGAGATCCGGCAGACCGTCAGAGCCTTGCCCAGCGGCACCAGAGCGACCGGATCGAGGTCCGCCGATGCGGCCGTCTGCGGTGCGGCGACCGCCAGGTTGCCGGTCATCAAGGCGCCGGCCGTCGCGGCCGCGGCGGTCCCGAGAAACTCACGACGTCTGATCTTCATGGTCCGTTCTCCTTGTGTGCGTGCAATGCGGCGAATCGTCCCTCTCCGGCCGGGTCCACGAAGCGGCCGTTTCGATGCAGTGCTCAATCATAGGGCCTGCCAACCGCCACGGCAAGCGAGACAGCAGCCGGCGGGAACTCGTGCGAGAGCTTGCACGCATGTCCCGCATCGACTAACGTAAACATATTGGAGAATGTGTATCTCTTGGAACGAAGGGTACTTCCGCACACGGAAGGACCGAACCGCGATAGGTTATGCCGGTGTCTACTGCCCCCCAGATGAGCCCCGAAGAGGCCGTCTATCGTGTCGCCCAGGCCCGAGAAGCGCTGCTCGGCGAGATCCACAAGGTGATCATCGGCCAGGACGAGATGATCGAACAGATGCTGATCTGCATCTTCGCCCGGGGCAACTGCCTGACCATCGGCGTGCCCGGTCTGGCCAAGACGCTCACCGTCTCTACGCTGGCCAAGGCCCTGGCGATGCGGTTCAGTCGGATCCAGTTCACGCCCGACCTGATGCCCAGCGACATCACGGGCACGGAGATCATCGATCAGGACGCGGCCACGGGGCAACGGATGTTTCGCTTCGTCCACGGGCCGGTGTTCGCCAACATCGTGCTGGCCGACGAGATCAACCGCACGCCGCCGAAGACGCAGGCCGCCCTGTTGCAGGCGATGCAGGAGAACGAAGTCACCGCGGCGGGGAAGACCTACAAGCTCGAACCGCCGTTCTTCGTCATGGCCACGCAGAACCCGATCGAGCAGGAAGGCACCTATCCGCTGCCCGAGGCCCAGTTGGACCGCTTCATGCTGTCGATCAACATCGGCTATCCCACGCGGAGCGAAGAGCGCGAGATCGTGATGGCCACGACCCGGGCGATACAGCACGAGATCAAGCCGGTGCTCCGCGGACAGGACATCCTCTGGATCCAGCATCTGGTGCGTCAGGTCCCCACCACGCAGCACATGGTCGATTACGCGGTCGATCTGGTTCGGGCCACTCGGCCCAAGGAACCGCCGAGCCCCGATTTCATAAAGAACTGGCTCGCCTGGGGTGCCGGTCCCCGGGCCGCGCAGAACATCATTCTTACGTCCAAGGCCCGGGTGATCCTGCACGGGCGGTACTCGGTCACCGCCGAGGACATCCGTGCCATGGCGTTTCCCGTGCTGCGGCACCGGATCTTCACGAACTTCAACGCCGACGCCGAAGGGATCGACGTGGAGCAGGTGATCGAGAAGATTTTGGAGACGGTCCCCGAGCCGAGTTACGGCGAGAAGGTCCAGACACAGGCTCGTGCCGCAAGACAACCGGCCGCTCAAGGGCAAGCGGCCGCGGCACAAGCGCAGACTCCGACGCCACAACCGGCTACGGCGCCCGTGGCGCAACCGCGACCGGCCGTTGCCCCCCAACCGACGCCGATTGTCGCGACGGCGCCGCCGCAAAGTGCCTCGTTTGCTTCGCCTCCTACCGCGCCGCCTCAAAGCGCCCCGAGCGCCCCGCCGCAGACGGCTTATCCCCCGCCGGGACAACAATCTGCAGCTCCGTCTCGCGGCGGTCCCACGCCACCGCCGACCGGCCCCACCCCGCCGCCGACCCGTTGAGTTGCCATGGCAATCACCCTCACCGTCGTTGCCGTCTACTTCGCCGTCTCGTTGGGATTGGGCATCTGGGTCGCCAGGGGCGAACGAAACATCGCCGACGATTACTTCCTCGCCGGCCGCAAGCTCCCCTGGTACGCCGTTTCGCTTTCGATGACCGGCTCGAACATCGGCACGGAACATTTCATGGGCATGGTGGGGTTGGCCTATGTCTTCGGCCTGGCCCCGGCGACGTTCGAGTGGGGAAACTTCATTCCCTATACCATCTTGATCTGGATCTTCCTGCCCTTCTTCTTCCGCAAAAAGCTCTTTACGATCCCCGAGTTCCTCGAACATCGATACAACCAGACGACCCGGTCGGTCTTTGCGGGCTTGACGCTGCTTCACATGGTTCTGGCGGTGCTCGTGCCCGCGTTGTATGCCGGCGGGCGAATCCTCTACGAACTGCCCTCGGAAAAGACGCTGACGGAATTCAATTGGATGTTCATGGGCTCCGTGCTGATCATTTCGATTGTGACGGCCGCTTACTGTATTTACGGCGGGCTGCTCTCGGTGGTCTGGACCGACGTGCTCCAGGTGGCCGTCTTGCTGATCGGCGGCCTGCTGCTGGTTTGGGCCGGGACCCAGAAGGCAGGCGGTTTGGGCGCGGTCATCGAAAAGAACCGCGACGCGGTGGTAAGGGAGCTACCCGACGGAGAAGTGGAAGCCAAGCCGGCCGAGAAAGTCAAGGGGACGCCGGATGAGGACGCCTACTATTCACGCGTCCGCTTGTTGCTGCCGGCCGACCATCCCGTCTCGCCATGGACCGGGGTGGCCACGTTCTGGTTGACGCTCTCGCTTTGGTACGTGGGCACGAACCAGTTCTACATCCAGCGGTGCTTAGGCGCCAAAAGCGAATGGGACGCCAAGATGGGCGTGATTGGCTGCGGAATACTCAAAGTGTTCCTGCCGCTGATCATCGTGTTTCCCGGCATGATCGCGTTTGCCCACTTCGGCCTCGGCCAGCCCCGCGACGCCATTTACGTGAAGATGATCCGGGCGTTCCTCGGCAATCCGTTCGCTCAGGGCATCATGCTGGCCGCGCTGATTGCGGCCATCATGAGCACCGTTTCCAGCGTGCTGAATTCCTCCTCGACGATCTGGTCGATCGACGTGTACCAGAGGATCTTGCGCCGCAACGCCTCCGAGGCCGAAATGGTGGCCATGGGACGCTGGTCCACGCTGGTCATCATTCTGATCGGCACCGCGCTGGCCCCGCTGCTGTTGTGGCATGAGAAGGGGATCTTCATCTACATCCAGGACATGGCCGCACTGTTCGCCCCGCCCATCGCGGTGATCTTCCTCGCCGCCTTCTTCTGGCGACGGGCCCACGGCCGGGCGGCCACCTTCACGCTCGTGTTCGGGATCGTCGCCGGGGCCTTGCTCTGGGTGGGAACGGCCGTCCTCTGGATGCGGCCGAACGTAGATCTTTCGGACCCGATCGTGATCGATCGCTTCGCCCGGACGGGAGATCCCGTCTTGAAGGAACATCTTGCGCAAGACGAGGCGATCGCAAAGCGGCGGGCCGCCGTACTGGACCAATTGGCCGCCGAGGCGGCCGTTCAGGACCGGTTTGCCGAGGTCGGCGAAGTCCAGCGGCGCGTCAACGCCATCATCAGGCAACGCGCCCCGGCCGATCTCTGGGAACAGATGACCAAGGACCCGGCACTGCGCAACCGTTTCGCCAAAGACGTCGAAGTGCGCGGACTTTTGGCCAAAGACGACGTCTTTCGAGCACACTTGGCCCAAGACCCGGTGTTTGCACAGCGGCTGCTCGAAGACGACGTCGCCCGAGAGCGGTTGGCGGAAGACGCCATGGTAGCCAAGCGGCTGGCCCGGGATTCCGTCGTGGCCAGGCACCTGGCCAAAAAGCGGCTGGCCGGCTGGCTGCCCTTCCTGGCGGAAGGGCACGTCGAGCAGACGGTAACGGTGATCGAGCGGATCAGGCCGCTGCTGAACCGGGCGGCCGTCACATGGGGACTGTGCCTGATCGCAATGATCGCCTCGACGATCCTGCTCAAACCGGACCCGACCGAGCGTTACGATCCCGACACCATCTGGAACCCCCGCTGGGCCCGGCTCCCGGCGCACGAACGCGAGTTGAACCGCGGGCTGCGCAACCTGATGCTCTGGTGGCTGGTCATGGTAGCGGCGTCGGCGAGCCTGTTCGTGATCTTTCGGTAAGAATCCCGGGAAGATCGCAAAGTAGCCATCTCGCTCCGCGAGATGCAGCCACGTCTCCGCGAGATACGGCCACGTCTCGCGGAGCGAGACGGCTACTTTGCTTTCGGCCCATTGAATCCCGCGATGCTTGCGGCTATGATGAAAGCGTCATCGGTCTTCTGATTTCCGGAAGTTGTTCACTTCAATGCTCATCCTTCTGACCAACGACGACGGTATCTACGCCCCCGGACTGGCGGCCTTCGAGCGGGAGTTGCGGCTCCTGGGCGAGGTCTGCGTGGTGGCCCCGGCCACCGAGCAAAGCGGCGTGGGCCATTCGATCACCTACCTGACCCCGCTGATCGTCAAGGAGGTCTTTCACGACGACGACCATTGGGGCTGGGCCGTCGAGGGCAGCCCGGCCGACTGCGTGAAAATCGGCATCACCGAACTCTGTCCCCAAACGCCCGACCTGGTCGTCAGCGGGATCAACGGGGGCCACAATGCGGGCATCAACGTGCTTTATTCGGGCACGGTGGCCGCGGCCATCGAAGGGGCATTCTACGGGATCACCAGCGTGGCCGTCTCGCTGCAATTCGCCCAGAACGCCCGGTTCGACAAGGCTGCTCGGCTGGCACGCGCGGTGATCGAAGGCATTCTGCAAAAGAAGGGGCCCGAGGCACAACTCTACAACATGAACATTCCCACATCCGCCCTGGACGTCGTGCCCCAAGTCGTCACCGTGCCGATGGACATCACCCCCTACGGCGACAGTTACGAGAAGCGTTTCGATCCGTGGGGACGCGAATACTTTTGGATCACCGGCGGGCCGCCCCGTGCGACCGAAGGACACGAGACCGACCTGTCGGCTTTGGCCAAGGGCCTGATCACGCTGACCCCTTTGGACTACAACATGACCAAGCGGCCGGTCTTGGCGGAAATGCAGCCGTGGCGATTCGAACTGGCACCGGCCATGGCGGCGGACGATTCGGCCGATCGGGCTCAAGCCTTCGGTCCGGTCATCCGCAGCGCCCGAAAGATGCAACAGGTCGTGCCGGACAACGGCGAGGAATAGACTTTTCCACGTCACCATCGGAGGAACCAGCCATGCGACGCAGTCTCACCGCGTTGATCTTGGCCGCAGGAATGCTGGCCGGCTGCGGCGGCGAAGGGGACAAGACACCGCAGCAATCCGGCAACACGCCCCCGCGGCTGAAAGGCGAAGGCTACGACCCCGGACCGGTCGCCACGCCGATCGCGGCCTACTTCGACGCCAAGAGGAAGATCGCCCTGTTCCCGGTCGTTCAGTTGATGCAGATGTACAAAGCAGAACACGGACAGCATCCGGCGAGCCAAGAGGAGTTCATGAAGGAGATCATCGGGAAGATTCCGAACTTCTCGCTCGATCTGCCCGAGGGGACCCGACTCGTCTACGACCCGGAGAAGGCCGGGCAAATCGGCACCTGTACGCTGGAGAACCTGCCGCTGACGGTGGAACGCTCGCCGTGACGGCCGCGCGCGTTGGTAGCCATCTTGCTCCGCAAGATGAAGCCTCATCTCGCGGAGCGAGATGGCTACTGTAATCGCACCTCCGCCGTTAGGAACGATAATTGCAGCTTCTGCGGTCGTGTTTCCCGGTCGCAGAAACGGCCGGAAATGTTGCTTTCTTGCCACACGGCCGTTCGGCGTGTTTCTTATTCTCATCAAGATTGGCTCCCCATGAGACGGCACCTGGTTTTCCTGATGGCGATCGCGACGCTTTCCCCGGCGTCGACCGCCCGGGCCGAGGCCAGTTGGATCTTCCGACCCTCGACCTACAGTCACGACCCGCAGACCGGCAAGCGGGTCCACCAATTCGCGCCGAAGCAACCGGCGTACAAGCGCGACGATTCCACCTACTTCCAAAGCGGTTACCGTCACCGGCGATGGACGCTGCGCGGGCCCGACGGCAGCGCGGATCGTTTGCACGTCGTCGATACCTGGGGCGCCGGCGAGGCGATCCGACCCTACGGCGAATGGCAATACCCCTACCGTGCCGGTGCGACGCCATACGGGCCGTGGGGTAATCCGCAGGGTCCGTGGACGATGCCCTTCGATTCCTGGTCCAATCCGTACGGGCAGTGGAACCGGTATCCGCTCTATTACGGCGGCCCCGGGTATGGTCCCGGCTACGGGGCTCCACAGGGCGGCATGCAGGGCGGTCCTTCGCCCGGCAGTAACCCGACGTTCCAGCACGAACCTCCGCACGCGAGTCCACAGGGGCCGTAGCCGCTTGCGGCTTCGCAATAGGCCACGTACCGCCCGTGATGGTATAATATCAGCTCTCCTCGGCGTTTCGATTCTCCTCAGCTAAGCAACTCTGAAAACCGGCAGCTCTGATGCAACCTCTCCCGTTTCTTCTGGCGAGTGCCGCACTGCTGGCACCCTCCGAGGTGCGCGCGGACGACCGTCCGTCGGGAGGCCATGCGATCGTCCGGCGCGTGACCCAGATGGACGCTACCGACCGGGAGGAGTGGGTTCGCGAGACTTTGCAGCGGCTGGACCGCGCCAACCGGGTGGTCCTCAGGCCAGACGAAGTGGCCGACTGGCGGACCCGGTACGGCTACCTGCTTCGACAAATGGCCCAGGGAAAAGCCCTCTCGGAAGCCGATCTGCTCGGCTTGCTGCGAGAGACCGATCAAAGGGAAAAGGCGGCCGTCGAGCAGCTTGCCCGGCGGTTCCGCGCGGAAGTCTATCGCACCTTTCGGCAACGGCGGGGTGTCTTTACGCGGCGCCGGGCGGCATGGAGTCGCGTGCAGACGCTTTGGGAAGAAGCCGGCCGCTCGTTCGAGCAACAAGACGAACTGATCGTGTGGCTCGAGTCGGCCATCCTCCGTTCCACACCCGGCATGGAGGGACCGCTGCCGCCGGACCCGCAGTTCCATCCGCTCACACCCGCGCCGCCGTGGGAACCGCCCGCGGCGCTCGCTCTTCAAGAGATGCCGCCGTGGATCAACGAGCCGTTTCCGGCACGGCCGCCCGGCCCGGCAGGGCATCGGCCCGAGCAGACCCGGCGCGATGCGGCCCCGAAGCTGCCGGGTCCACCGAGTGCCGTGGCCTTGGACGTTCCGCAATCATCGGCCTTGCCGACCCCGACCGCAATGGTCCGCCCCCGTGAAGCGGCCCGGCACGTGGGGGAATTCCAGGCAGCCGCACGGCCTCGACCGTTCCTGTCGCCGCGGCGGTGTTCCGTCGCTCTGGATTCGGCCGTGTCACCTCCGATGCCGACAATCGGGACGCCAAACACAATCACCAAGCAGGACACGATCGCTCCGGAAGCGTCGGCCGTATCAGCCCGATCGGGCGGAGTCCCACCCGGTTTCTCGCAGCAGCCGGCCGCCGGCACCGCGCCACGATTCGAGACGCTTCCGGTGTTGGAGCCACCCATCGCCTCAGCGCCCCGTCGAACGACCGCGGATGAGTCGATCGTCACAAGCAGCCGGATAAGACCGTGGCCGGAAAGAGACACTTTTGAGCCCCCGATCGCGTCGCTGGCGACGGCGGACTTCGCATCGGGCCAGACGATTCGGGCCGTCAGTCCCAAGTCTCCGGACCTCCCGCATCCTCCAACGAATGCGGCACTTCGACCCGACTCGGCCCGGCCGGCCGAACCGATCGTGACCTTACGGGATCCGTTCCTCCAGCCGGCGTCACATCTCGCGCCGGAGCCGATCGAAACTCTGGAAGACCCCTTCCTCGAGCCGGCAACGGAAACCGCGCCCACGTCGCTGGATCTCACCGCGCCGCCGACACAGCCCGACGCGTTGCCGAACCAGCCGAGCGATCGCGTGAACGTCGACGAATTGAAAGCCCGGATCGGGGGCACCAATTTGGCGTTGCAGGCGTTGGAGACAGAGCTGCACGACGAGCGGGAGTGGAACGCCCGAGAGCTGGCCGCAATGATCGAGCGGCTAAGAGTCTTGGTCCGACGAACGAACGACCTGCGGCTGGTCTGGGAATTGATTTCGCGTGATCAGCAGGCAGACGCAGGCCGGCCCGATTCACCCAGTGCGGCGATTTCCCGATTGGCGGCAAACATCTACGAGGCCTGCACCCGTGCCTCCGCCCCCGATTTCCCCGGCACAACCGCCCAGCGCGAGACCGAACTGGTACTTCTCGACGAGTTATCGCGCGAGTTGGTCTTGTTGGCCACGGGCCTTAGAAGTGCAACTCCTTGATTGCCCTCAAAACGTCCCGGCGGCTGATCTGCCCCACGAGTGTATCGCCATCGACCACGGGGAACCGGCGGAATCGGTGATCGACGAACAGATTGCTGACCTCCAGGATGCTCGTATTCGGGCCCACGGTGACCACGTCCTTGGTCATGAGGTCTTTGACCAGCGCCGTGGGCAACTCGTGATACCGCGAGTCGGCCAGCGTTTCCAGGCAGTCCCGCTCCGAGAGAATGCCCACCAGCTTGCCGGCGTTGTCCACCACGGGCATGCCGGAGATCTCGTGTTTCAGGAGGAGGCCGATCGCTTCATACGCCTCCATCTCCGGACGGGCCGTTACCAACTCCCTCGCCATATAATTTTCTACTTTCAACGTCGCTGGCATTCGCTGCTATCTCCTCATACACTCAAGAGTAAGAACGACCACTGCGACAAGCCGATCACGGCGATTCTATCCCGTCGCCGGGGGGAATGCAAGCCTGCGGGAAACGTGGGTTCCTTGAGATGCTGTCGTTCACAGCCCGCTATGCCGTATAATTCAACGCCCTTTCTCGACCCTGTCCACCGGTTCGCCTCAAGGCTTCCATGTCCGACGTGTCTCAGCCCGACGATAATTCGCTCGCCGCGGAAAAGGTCCGCTCGTTCCCCCAAACGCCGGGCGTTTATCTGATGAAGGACTCCGTGGGCAGAGTAATCTACGTAGGCAAGGCAAAAAACCTCCGTTCCCGTGCCGGGAGCTACTTCCTCAAAGCGGCCGCCGAAGACCCCCGTACGGCTGGGCTGGTCCAGGATATCCGCGACATCGACTACCTGGAGGCCGACAGCGAGGTCGATGCCCTGCTGGTCGAGGCCCGGCTGATCAAGGACATTCTGCCCAAATACAACAAGGACCTCCGCGACGACAAGACGTTTCCCTACCTGGAGATCCAAACCCGCGAGGAATTTCCCCGCGTCGGCTTCACCCGGGAGCCGAAAGACCGCGGCACGAAGCTCTACGGGCCGTTCGCCAACCCCCGGGGGCTCCGCGGGGCGATCCAGGTGCTACAGCGGATCTTCAAGTTCCGCACCTGCACGCTGGACATTTCCGAAGCCGACGACCGCTGGCGTTGGTTCCGCCCTTGTCTGCTGCACTCGATCGATCAGTGCAGCGCCCCGTGCAACTTTCGCATCTCGAAGGAGGCCTATCGCAAGGATATCCGCCGTTTGCAGAAGTTTCTCGAAGGAAAGAAGAAGTCGCTGCTGAAGGAAATGCACGAGGAGATGCAGGCGGCGGCCTCCGAACGTCGCTACGAGGACGCCGCCCGGCTCCGCGACGAAATCCAACTCCTGGAAACGCTCGATCAACGCGGAGAACTGGACACGCACGTGCAGCCGGAGGTCTTTCCGATCGATCCGAAGAAGGGACTCGCCGGATTGCAGAAGGTCCTGCGTATGCCGAGTCAGCCGCGGACGATCGAAGGCATCGACGTGGCCCATACCGGCGGGACCGAAACGGTTGCCTCGGTGGTGCAGTTCATCGACGGATTGCCCTTCAAACCCGGTTACCGGCGGCTGAGAATCCGCACCGTCGAGGGCGTCGACGATACGGCCAGCATCCACGAGGCCGTCGTCCGGCGTTACGGGCGGCTTCACGAAGAGGGCGACGTCTTTCCCGACGTGCTGCTGATCGACGGCGGCCGGGGGCAACTGGGCGCGGCCTTGTCGGCTTTCTCCACACTTCGAATCGACCCGCCGATGGTCATCTCGCTGGCCAAACGCGAGGAACTCGTTTTTGTGATGGACTGCAAAGAGCCGCTGCGTCTGAGCCGCCGGGCGTATGCGTTGCGGCTGTTGCAGTACGTCCGCGACGAGGCCCATCGTTTCGCCCAACACTACCATCACATCCTGCGGCGGAAATCGACCCTGGGCAAGTGAGGTCGTCTCGCAGGCCCCGCTGTCACTCCGCCAGCAAAGTAGCCGTCTTGCTCCGCAAGACGAAGCCCATCTTGCGGACCAAGATGACTTCACAGGCCCGCACGCCGGATTGGATTCACGCACCGTGGCCGACTTTGACGATTATGATAGCACGGCCTGCCCACGGGAGACCACATCTCTGGACCTCTCGCCCGCCTTCTTGGGGGAACGTCCGGTCCGCCGGCAGTCCGCATGCCCGCAGGAGAGGATCGGTCCCATGAAGAAATACGTCCATATCGGTTACGCCAAAAGCGGCTCCACCTGGCTGCAGTGGAACCTGTTTCCCCGGCACCGGCAGCTTTTCCATTTGGGCAGAGCCTACGGCGACTCGATCATCGACGACGACGTCCGCCTGGTCCTCTGGAGCGACCTGATCGAGAAGCCGGAGTTCCTCTTCGACGAGGTTGCCGCCACGAGGTGCTTCGAGAGATACTTCGAGCAGGCGGAGAAGATGAGCGGGATCAGGGCCTGCGGCATTTCGCACGAACTGATCACCAACACGTGTCACGGGCGCGTGGATCTCTCGGAGCGGGCGCGAAGGGTCGCCAGGATCTTCGGCCCCGGCACGGAAATCATCATGGTCGTCCGCAACCAACTCTCTTTCATCCGATCGCTCTACACCGGACTGGTGAAGGAAGGCGGGATCACCAGAACGTACGACGAGTACCTATTCTACTTCTACTACGATCAGGATCGCAGCCCGTTCTCGATCCTCTTCTACGACAAGGTCTACGAACTCTACGCCAACCTCTTCGGCGCGGAGCACGTCCACGTCGTTCCGTTCGAGATCCTCCAGACGCGCAGCCCCTTGAGGTTCGCCCGCGAAGTGTGCGAAGGTCTCGGCGTCGACCCGATCCAGCGCGTCGACGCGTCCCAGAAGAACCAGAGCCCTTCGCCGAAGATGCTGTCCTTGATGCTCGAGGTCAACAAGCAGTTTCGATTCTACCTCGGCAACGACGCGTTCGAACGCCCGTGGGGATATTGTGCCAGGCCGCTGTACACGAAGGTGTTCGGCATCGAGGAACCGAAGGAGAATCGGGAAAGCGCTCGGAAATACCTGAACGTTTTCCAAATGACCGATGCCAGCGTCGAGGAAGTCGAGCGACAGGGCGTCATCCTTCCGGAAATGAACACGCAGATGTCGGACCACTATCGGGACCTGTTCTGCCGCGCCTATGCTCCCGCGAACGCTCGCTTGCAGGAGCTTACGGGACTGGATCTTCGTGAGTTCGGCTACCCGTTGGAAAACGGAGTTCCAGAGGCCCTCGAGCCGATGACGATCACGGTCGGGATTTGAATTCGGGTTTGCCGCTCCTCGAAGAGTCGCTCGACGAGCCGCCGGCCCGCTGGCGGGCGTCCTGCCCACTGGGCCTGAACTGCGTGCCGTGCTATCCTTCAATGGGGCACCAACAGCCGGGCCGTGAAAAGAGTCCCCGTCCGCCGCGGGCATCGATCTCATGGGCTACCAGACGCTTCGCCACTGCATCAACGACCTCGAGGCCGCCGGCCAATTGGTCGCCATCGACCAGCCGATCGACCCCCATCTCGAAGCCGCCGAGATCCAACGCCGCGTGTTTCGCTCCGGCGGGCCGGCGATCCTCTTCCAAAACGTCCGCGGCTGCTCCTTCCCGATGCTCGGCAACCTGTTCGGCACCATGGAGCGGATGCGGTTCCTCTTCCGCGACTCGCTCGACGCGCTCCCCCGGCTCGTCTCCCTGCAGGTCGATCCGGCCGACGTGCTTCGCCGCCCCCGGCTCTACTTGAAAGTGCCCTGGTTCGCCCGCTATGCCCGGCCGCGAAAAGTGAAAAACGGGCCGGTGCTCCAGCACGAAACGACCGTCGACCAACTGCCGCAACTGAAATCGTGGCCCCGGGACGGCGGGGCCTACGTCACGCTGCCGCAAGTGTATACCGAAGACCCCGACGAGCCGGGCATGACTCGGTCGAACCTGGGCATGTACCGCGTGCAGCTCTCCGGCGGGCAGTACCGGCCCAACGAAGAGGTCGGCATGCACTACCAGATCCATCGCGGGATCGCCGCCCATCACGCCGCCGCCATCCGCCGCAACAAGCCGTTGCGGGTGAACGTGTTCATCGGCGGGCCGCCGGCCATGTCCGTCGCCGCCGTAATGCCGCTGCCCGAGGGAATCAGCGAACTCGGTTTCGCCGGCGTGCTGGGGCGCCGCCGCGTGCCGATGATCTGCCGCGAAGGCAAGCTGCCCATCCACGCCGAAGCCGACTTCTGCATCGCCGGATACCTCGACCCGAAGTTGCAGAAGCCCGAGGGACCGTTCGGCGATCACCTGGGCTATTACAGCCTGGCCCACGACTTCCCGGTGATGCGCGTCGAACACGTCTATCACCGCCCCCGCGCGATCTGGCCGTTTACCGTGGTCGGCCGCCCGCCCCAGGAAGACGCGATCTTCGCCCAACTGATCCACGAACTGGTCGGGCCGGTCATCCCCAAGACCATCCCGGGCGTGCGGGCCGTCCACGCGGTCGATGCCGCCGGCGTCCACCCGCTGCTGTTGGCCGTCGGCAGCGAGCGCTACGTGCCGTACGACGAGGACCGCCGACCCCGGGAATTGCTCACATTGGCCAACGCGCTGTTGGGCCACGGGCAGTTGTCGTTGGCGAAATACCTCTGGATCGTCGCCGGCGAGGACGACCCGGAGCTGGACGTCCGCCACGTGCCCGACTTCTTCCGCCACGTGCTCCAGCGGGTGGATTGGCGCCGCGACCTGCACTTTCAAACCCGCACGACCATCGACACGCTCGATTACAGCGGCGGCCGCTTGAACGAGGGCTCGAAGCTGGTCATCGCCGCGGCGGGACCTCCGGTGCGGACGCTTCCGGTGGGAATCGACACTCGAATCCGCATGCCCGGGGAGTCGGGTTTCCGCGATCCGCGAGCGTTCCTGCCCGGCATTCTGGTCGTCCAGGGGCCGGCGTATCGGGCGGACGAGCAGGGCGGCGACAAGGCGGTCGCACGGTTTTGCGAGCACTACACCCGCGGGGATGCGATCAACGGCTTTCCGCTGATCGTGGTGGTCGACGATGCCGAGTTTGCCGCCCGGACGCTGGACAATTTCCTTTGGACGACGTTCACTCGCAGCAATCCGGCCGCGGACGTTTACGGGATCGAGCCGTTCACCTCCGAAAGGCACTGGGGTTGCCGAGGCTCCCTGGTGATCGACGCCCGCAGCAAACCCCATCACGCCCCGCCGCTGGTAGAAGACGCGGAGGTCACCCGTCGCGTCGATGCCCTGGCAGCCCAGGGCGGTCCGCTGCACGGCATCATCTGACCTGTAGGTCAGGGCTTGCCCTGACGACACCGTATGTAGGTCAGGGCTTGCCCTGACGACGCCGCATGCAGGTCAGGGCTTGCCCTGACGACACCATATCCCACACCACCGCACGGTTCGCCCTTTTTTCCCGCTTTGGAGCGTCGCGCGACAACAATGGGCATCTCTCGAATCCGCGTGGGTCGGCGCAAGCTGCTTTGCTGCAAACGGTTACGCGAACCGGGCCAACTGCCGCGAAGGCTTCCGGCGCGATTGTTTTCCGCCCCACGCCTACCGGGTTGCCGACGGCCGTCGGTCGTGTCGATGCGCAAGTCGTTATCCGCACAAGACTTGCATCGCTCGAAGGCCCATTGACAAACCGGCGTCGATCGGTTCGATTGGGCCTTTGTTTCCTCGGCGCAAGACGTTACACCAAAGCACCTTACGGCATTGTTATCCACTTTTTCGAGATTTCGCTTTTCCAAAGAAAACAATTCGAACACCTCCTCGCCGCCCGACCGAATGAAGAGGTGCAGGCCGGGTCGAGCGGGCTGTTGAAGACACCGTTGCGGGGGAATCGGCCATCCGACGGGGAAGACTTAGGAAGGCCTAGGAAGGCCGTTGTGCCGAATTATCAAAGAGCCCGCCCGCACGGCGGATAGATACATGGTTATGTGTACACCATCGCCGACCAAAAATCCACGTCGCATTTTGTGCCACCTGCCGACGCTTCCCCTTGCCGCACAGCGTCTCCGCAGACGCGCAGCATCATAATCCGCGTGTCCGGGGTGCCGGTCCCTGGGCGACCACTTCGAGAACAGCGTCGTAAGTCCATGTTGGTTCGTCACTTACGCCATAAGCCTCAACTCCGTCGGGACTTGCGGCGTCCTACGCGCACCCCCTCAGAGAGTTATTTTCGCTGCAGACTTGTCACTACGGCTGCAAATCGCGGCGAGTTTGAGGTCATCTGGGTGGTCACTATGCGGGAAGTGGTCAATGGAGTGGGCAAGGCATGGGTGGCTTGGTGCTTGGTGCGCATGCGGGTACCGCGGTCCAGATTCCTCGGCCCGTTGACGTGCTGATCTTGGTTCCTCATATTGACGGTGCCACTGGACGGACCAGAACAGGAAGCGTCGTGGATCGGCGGGTCTGTCGGCTTGAGACGCGGACTGTGCGGTTGGGCTGAACGGTGTGCAAACAGAGTTAGCTGCTCTGGAAAAAGCGAACCACGAATGTTCGCAGTTGGTCAAATTGTTGATGTCGAAGTCGCTGTCGTCCGGGTGCTCGGCGTCTTCTGTCCTCAGTGCGGTTGACTTTATGCAGAACAACCGCTAACACGCCCATATTCAGAGTCGGTGGCCACTAATCAGCCCAATCTCGTGCTGCAACGACCGATGAAACTCACAGATCCCGTCGTTGTCTACAACGCTGAAAGCAACATGGATGCATTGATGGTTCAACGCTACCTGGAAGCCGAAGGAGTACAGGCGTTTGCAATCGAAGACAACTCGCTCGTTGGTCACTGGATGTTCGGTAACCTGCCGGAGATTCATAAACCGCAAGTGTGGGCGAATCGGTGCGATGCGGAACGCGCAGGCCGACTGCTCGCTGAATACGAACGTCGCAAGATCGAACGTGATGCAAAACGCAAGTCAAGTGAGCCGAAGACAATCGAGGTGCGATGCGAAGATTGCGACAGAACTTCGGCTTTTGCGGGTTCTCTGAAGGGAACGGTACAAGAATGCCCGCACTGCGGTTCGTACATCGACGTTGGCGAGTTTGAGTGGCCCTGTGATACCGACATCGGCGACACCAATGGCCAGCTATGATGCATCAAGCTACTTGGGGGCGCATTGGCGGAGGTCGGGGGTGGCAGCGACAATTCTCGGAGTTGACTGTCTCCTTCAGAGAGCGTTTTCGGAGAATCACCGCCGGAGCATGGTAACATCGCCTCGACGCGCCCGGCCGCAGGGCGGGATAATTGGGGGAGCCTCGCTGGAGCGTCGTGTTGGGAGACAACCATGGGCATACTCCGATCCATCTTCGGTCCCTCGAAGGATGAAATCTGGTCGCAAATCGCCCGGGATATCGGAGGAGAGTATGTGGACGGCGGTTTCTGGGGCAAGGACGTGCTTGTCTACCATCACGGCCAGTGGCAAATCCTGCTGGATACTTATACGGTCAGCACTTCCACCGGAAAGACGTCCAGTTCCACGACCTACACCAGGATGCGGGCTCCGTTCGTGAACCAGGACGGACTCTACTTCAAGATCTATCGCCGGGGGATCTTCAGTTCGCTGGGCAAGTTCTTCGGCATGCAGGATATCGAGATCGGCGATCCGTTCTTTGACGACCAGTTCGTCATCAAGGGCAACAACGAGGAGAAGCTCAGGCTTCTGCTCGCGGATACCGGCATGAAGGAACTCATCCAGCGACAACCGCGAATACGCCTGGAGATCCGAGACGACGAAGGATGGTTCGGTGCCATCTTCCCCGACGGCGTTGATGAGCTGTACTTCGCGTGCGTCGGAGTCATCAAGGAAACCGCGTTGTTGAAGTCTCTGTTCGAGTTGTTCTCGCTGACCCTGATGCGTCTGGTCCAGATAGACTCCGCGTATGCGAACGATCCGAACGTAGAGTTGCGCCGCTGACGGCGACCCTCGCTGGGAAGCGTACAGTTGATATGCGGGTGTCGGGAAATGCGGGAGATGCGGGAGGCGCCTCTGACGGCGATAGAAGACGTAACTCAGGCTGTGCCTGACAGTCCGTAGGGTGGGCACTGCCCACCAATTCTCCGAAAGGCAGGAAGGCTCATTCGGATAATCGTCGGTGCAGTGCAGCCACAAGAGGATTGCGGCAAACGGGTTGGCGTGCCGATCGGATGGATGTTCGGAATTCCTCTTGTTGCCCGGCAACACCGGCGATCTTGCGAATCAGTCCAACGGCATGGTATGATCTCTGCTGCAAGATCGACGGTGCCACCCGCCAAGACAATGAAACGTCGGTAC
>DATLAN010000042.1:0-11902 GCA_035527455.1 Thermoguttaceae bacterium | reverse complement strand
TCGCCTGTTCATTGCCGAAGACAGCACGATGGCGATGACGAATTTCATCAACAAGCTGATCACTCCGCTGGAGCGGGTTGCCGGCATCACCTCGCTGACCACGTCGACGATCCGCAACC
Organism: Thermoguttaceae bacterium; assembly: GCA_035527455.1. Lineage (GTDB taxonomy): Bacteria > Planctomycetota > Planctomycetia > Pirellulales > Thermoguttaceae > DATLAN01. The sequence goes on along the minus strand of DATLAN010000042.1, from coordinate 11,783 downwards.
TGCAGACCCTCGGCCGCAACTTCGCGCGTAACCGTCGGCAATAGTACTTTATGTTTATATGGCATAGCATGTATGTCGTGATTCAAGTTGCGGAATTCGCGGAAATCCGGATTGTCTTGATTGTCGAACCGGCCGATTTGGCATAGAATCAATGGTGGACGGAAAGATATCCGATGCGTTGGTAGCTCCGCTACCTCAGATCCAAAGGAGGAAGGGGCGATGAACGTAACTCTTGGGATGTGGACCTTGTTGGTTGGCGGCTTGGTGCTCCCGGACCTCGAGTCGCCCATGGGGCCTCCCGGCGGCATGGTCTACCAACCGCCCAATATCGCTGATTTCCGGATGCAGGCTCCACCTTCCTCGCTGCAAAGGCCCCAGTTGCCTTATCGTGGGACGGGCTCGATATATCGGAGCGGTTCCCAATACGGCAGACCGGGTATGGCGGGCGGTCCCGCTGCGTCGGCGACACGGCCCGGGTTTGGCCCCGCCGCGCAAGTCGATGGCCAGGCAGGTTCACCGCAGCAGTTTCTCCCGCTGGCTCCGACGAATCCTGCGGCAGCGGCCGAATCGTACCCGTTCGCCCCGCCAACCGAAGGAATGGCGTGGCCCGCTGGAGGGGCATCTGCGGGCGCAGCCGGACAACTACCCGGTCCATACGCCTTGCCTGACAGGGCGCCGCCCGCCTTCACTCCGGCTCCTGCCGCGAGTGTGCAAAGACCGGCACCTGCCCAAAGCTCGGCCCCTCGGACCCCCGCGCAGGGACTCGCTCCCAAGCCCTTCTCCGACTACCGGCAGCCCAGCGGCACCAGCCCGTACATGAACTTGTTTCGAAGCGACGACAGCTTCGGAGCGATCGACCAGTACAACCAGTGGGTCAAGCCGAGAGTGCAGCAGGGACAATTCAACCAGCAGGTCGGCGGCCAGGTTAGTGGTCTTCAGGGTGCCGGCCGGTTGCAGGGAATGGACATCCGCACGCTCGGCCGCGCCACGCAGAACCTGCAGCGGTCCGGAACGCGGCCACGCTTCATGAACTACGGCGGATACTATCCGGGTATGCAGAGGTAGCCGCTTTTGCTTCTTCATCCTGCGCGTTTGCGGGCGCGCAAGACGTATCTCTTCAGCGTCCACCAAAGAGCGGCTCCGGCGGCCAGACCGAGCAGATTCTCTGCAAGGTCCCGCAGTTCGACCGTTCGCGGCGGCACGAATCCCTGCAGCAACTCGACGATCACCGCGTAGGCAACCAACAGGCCGAACAGCACAACCCTGCGCCGCACGACACGGCCTGCCAGAACGAGCAACGCCAAAACGGTAAAGCAACCGAAGTGGACGCCGACGCCGTGTTTCGGGCAGGGAATCCGTTCCAGACCCAACAACGCCAACGGATCGGGCACCAACAGCAGCAACGTCAGCAGCGACGAGTACGCGGCACAAACAAGGCGAACGGTCAGCATGGGAATCTAACCTCGCACGGCCAACACCAACAGGAAGACGATCCAAGCGCCCTGAAGCAGCACGGTCACGGCCAGAAACCACGGCTTCGGCCGGCCCGGACGCGGCACGGGACGGCCGCGCACGGCAACGGAACGATCGGCGGCGGCTTGACGCGGCGTTTTCCTCGCCGCGGGGCCCTTCTCGCCGGCGGCGGCCCGCCTCTTGCGTCGGCTCATCGTCAAGTCCTTCGGTCAGCGGCCGTCACTCGGGTAAAGTGATCTTGAAATCCTGTTGAAAGGCCGTGTCGAAATCGTAGACGCCGTCGAAATCCTCGCGGCGGTCGTGCGGCGTCTTTCGCATCAGCTTGATGCGAATCAGGTTGAAGACGATCTCGCCGAAATCGCCGGTACCGCGGATTCCCCAATTGTTCAACACGGTCTTCGCCATGTAGCCGTATTGCTCCAGCGCGAATTGCCGGATCGCCTCGCACAATTCCTGACCGGTCACGTGCTTCTTGGTATCCGGCTCTTCTTCCTCCGGCGAGTCCACGCTCTCGACCGGCTCGCTGGGGCACTCGGCCCCCATGTCCAACACCTGCTGCGCGTAGCCCAGCGCATCGTAGACGAACATGTAGGCGTCCGGCGCGTAGCGGCGGTCTTCTTCGAGCAGTTCGGCCAGCGGATGGGAAGGATCGATCATGGACTGGATGCCTAATCTTCGTTCTTGTGCTTCTCGTTCTTGTCTTGGGCCTTCTCTTGGGCGTTGTTCTGTTTCGCGCTGATCTGCTCTTCTTCGGCCGGCGGCAGCGAGACCTCCCGAACGTTCACCAAGATCCGGCGGCGGTCCTCCGTCGATACCACCAACTGCTCGGTGAGGATCTCGTGGCCGAGGACTTTCGCCCGGCCTTCGGGCGTGATCACCGTCGAGCCCAGCGGCGGCAGCTCTTTCTGGATTCGATCGTAGGTTTCGTACTCGAAACGCAGGCAGCACTTCAGTCGCCCACACCGCCCGGAAATCTTCGTCGGATCGAGCGTGGCCTTCTGCAGCTTGGCCATTTTCATCGACACCGGAGGCATCTGCACCAGATGGTTGTTGCAGCAGACGGCGTTGCCGCAATCGCCGAAATCGGCCAGCAGCTTGGCTTCGTCGCGGACCCCGATTTGCCGCATTTCGATTCGGGTTTGGAACTCGCCGGCCAAGAGCTTCACCAGCTCGCGGAAGTCCACGCGACTCTCCGCCAGGTAGTAAATCACGATCCGTTCCCCGCCGAAGATGTGCTCCACGTCGACCAACTGCATTTGGAGGCCCAGCGTGTCGATGTGACGTTGGCAGGTTTCGAGTTCTTCGGTCGTACGGCCCCGGATGCGCGCCACCTCGTGGACGTCGTCGGGAGTCATCTCGCGGAGAATCTGGCCCTCGGTCGAGTCCTTCAGCCGCTCGAGCACCTCGGGGTTGGTCTCGCAAAGGACTTCGCCGGCCTCGAGCCCACGCTCGGTTCGAGCGATGACCCTTACCCCGCGACGGTACGACGCCCCCCCATTGGTCCGGAAAACGCCCAGCAGTCGCATGGCCCCGTATCGCACTATGTAGTCGGGCATGGATCCGCAGTGATCGAGGACGGGTGTGCGGCCTTTTTGGGGGCAGACAGCGTGTCCGCCGTTCTCACGGCCGCGTCAGATGCACAGATATGCAAGTATACTGGACGGACCGTATTGCGGAAAGAGATCTGCTTCCTTGGACACGACTATCTGAGGACATCCGCCTCGATCCTGTACGGGAGTTGGCCCGGTTTGTCCGGATCGACCCGCAACCTCCCGCCCACCCCTATCGAGTGGGTTGTGTAGTCCGTTTTCATGTCCCCCTGCAACACCACCAGGATGATCTCGGTCCGTTTGGGATCGGGAATGCAAAAGGGACAGTTGGCCACCTCGGGGCAGAGGTAGAAGCTCGTCAGCCCCATCCGCTGCCGGCCTTCCTGCATATACCCCTTGATGTAGACCTTGACGCCGTCCTCGTCGTACTTGTAGACCGCCGCGGGGACCTTCTCGCCGGGATTCTTCGGATCGGGCTGAAGGTCTTCGTACCTCAGCTCGGTATAGCCCCAGGGGGCTTCTCGGACCTCCTCGAACGTCAGCCAACCGTAACCACCCACCCAGAAGACGGCCGAGAGGATCAACCCGGTCCATGCCAGCGATCGCCCGGCCAGTTCGGTCGGCCGCTCGCGAATCTGGAGCACCGCCACGCGACCCAGCACGATTCCCAGCGCCGGAATGACCGCCAGGTACCAACTCAAGAAGGTCGCCAACGACGATACTCCGCAGGCCAGGCTCACCACGGCGGTGGGGCTGACCGCCCGGTATCTTCCGTCATGTTTTTCGGCTTGGACTGGCGCGCTCATGGATTGGCCGTCAACGATCGGGCCACGTCGGTGCGGTAGGCGGTCTTGGCCGGGAGGTAACCGACCAGCGAGGCCAGGATGATCAGCCCCGGGATCAGAACCAGTTCGACGAGCCGGAAGTCGAACGGCCCGACGGCGACCCCCGTCTGTGCGAAAATCGTCGGCGACAGGACGCCGATCAAGCCGTGTCCCAGCAGAATTCCGATGGCTCCTCCGCCGAGCGAGAGCAGGATCGACTCCAGCAGAATCACGACCATCACGGTCACGCGTCCGGCCCCCAGCGCCCGCATCACGGCGATCTCGTGTCGCCGGTCGCTCATGGAATTGTAGATGCTGACCATGATCCCGATGCCCGCCACGATCACGATCAGCACGGCGAACAGCAGCAGCAGTTCCTGGATCTTGCCCACGATATTCTCCAGCAGTCCCGTGATCTCGGCGATCGGCGAGGCGGCCTGAGCCACCGGCCCCCTATTGATCTTGCCTTTCAAATCCTCGATGCGCCATCGGGTGATCTCATCGAGACACACCAGCACGGCCGTGACTCCCTGCTGCTCGCCGAAGTTGTAGTCGGTCGCGTCGACGCCCGGTTGCAGCTCGATGTTCGCGAAGCGGTCGTTCGACTCCTCGCCGCCGGCGGTCCCCACGTGGTCGATTCCGTCGAAGTAGCCTCCCGGTTGAGTCTCAAAGATCGTGTACGTGCCGGCCGGCAGGTTCGTGAAACGATAGAATCCGGCGTGGTCGGTTTCCTTGATGCGCTGCGTGACCTGCGTGCCGTCGGCGTCGGTCCGAGTCAACGTGACGGTCACGTGTGGAAGGGCCGTCTCTTCTGGATCCTTCCGACCGTCGTTGTTTCGGTCCACGTAGACGAAACCGGACAGGCTGCACGAGGATGCGTCCGGATCGCCAGTATCCTCGTTCGAGCCGGGTTCATGCGCCACATGCTCTGTTTCCCCCGGCGGATGGTCCTCATGCTCAGCCGTGTCGTCGCAGGCCTCGCCGACGTGAAGGCTGTAGAAACCTTCCATGTTGACGAACACCGCCCGATCGACGGGCGTTCCCGTGTGTTTCAACACGCCGCGTACCGTGAAAATCTGTTCGTGAGCGTGGGCCCCCTCGCCGGTGCCGTGATCCGTCTTGAACTCGGAATCGACGCCCAACTCTTCCTGGCGTGCCACGGCCCAACCGACGACCGCCCCGGTGTGATCTTCCCAAGTGAAGTTCCCGCCGTCGTCGAATTCGTACGGCCGGTCGCCGAGGTATCGCATCTCGTCGAACATCTCGGGCGTTGTGCCGATGACCGGGTGACCCTCGAAACTGTCGCCCATGCAGATCGGAACGGCCGTCTCGATCTGCACCTTCGGCTCCACGTACCCTTCGACGAGATCCCGGTAATAGCTGTACGGGATGTTCCCGATCGGTTTCTTCAGATAGTAGGCGGAGTTGAGCACCAGGCTCAGGCCGTCGCCCTTGGCACCGACGATCAGGTCGCATCCCGCGCCTCCGCGGCGATAGGTGTGGTCGACCACCTCGTAGATGACCAGCACGGCAACCACCAACGCCACGCCCAGCCCCATCGCCACGGCCGTCAGCGCCGAGGCCAATGCTCGCGTCTGTATGCTTCGCCAGGCGATCTTCCAAAGACTCATCGGTTCGTCGCCACCCGGTTGATGTCTTCCAAACGCTCCACGCGCTGGAACTGCTCGGCCACTTCCGGCGCATGGGTGACCAGTACCAGCGCCACGTTTTCCTCTCCGCAGGTCTCCCGGATCAGATCCAGCACCTGCTGCTGCGAGCCGGCGTCCACGTTGGCCGTCGGCTCGTCGGCCAATAGCAGCCGGGGCTTGTTGGCCAACGCCCGGGCGACCGCCACCCGCTGTTGTTCGCCGACCGAGAGCATGGTCGGCTTGTGAGTCATCCGATGCCCCAGCCCGACGCGCTCGAGCAGTTGCCGCGCCCGGGCCTTGTCGACGAACCCTCGGGCGAACCGCATGGCCAAGAGCACATTTTCCAAAGCCGTGAAGCCGGGCAGCAGGTTGAACGTCTGGAAGACGTAGCCGATCCGCCCGGCGCGAAACCGGTCGCACTCGGCCTCCGAGAACAGCGTGATCTCCCAGTCGTCGATTCGCACCTTGCCCGAGGTCGGCCGGCTGATTCCGGCGATGATGTGCAGCAGCGTCGTCTTGCCGCACCCGCTGCGGCCGACCAGCACCATCTGGTCGCCCTGGCCCACGTGGAACTCGGGAATGTCCAGGATCGGCAATTCGTTGCCGTCCGGCTGGGCAAACGATTTCTTGACGTCGGTGAGCTGGAGCATTTGGGGGCAGGGCTTACTACACAAAGGGGGTTTCGGGCCGGTTCCCGCCGCCGAACCAGGAAACCTTCAACCGAATGTATTTTTACGCTCTTTTCGGCCATTTGGTTCGGGCCAAGACAGGAAGATCGCCGCATTAAGTGTAGGGTGGGCACCGCCCACCGATCCCAGACTATCCTCTCGATTCGGATTGGTGGGCAATGCCCACCCTACACCAGAATCAGCCGCACCGCCGCCACGCCGGCCAGCGTCAAGGCCAACGCGTCGAAGAGTCGTTGCGGGATTCGCTTAAGAACGTACACGCCCAGCAAGCCGCCGACAATGGCCACCGGAGCGACCCAGAGATCGAAACGCAGCGTGGCCGGGGCGATCATTCCGGCGGCCCAATAGAAGGGCAGCTTGCTGAGATTGACGATCAGGAAGAACCACGCCGCCGTGCCCACGAACTCGTGTTTGGCCATCCCCTGGCTGAGCAGATAGATCGTCATCACAGGGAAGGCGGCATGGGCGATGATCGTGCTGAAGCCGGTCAACAGCCCCAGCATGCCCACGAACCACCATTGCCCCGGCACATGCTCCCAAGCGAACCGCCGCCGGCAGATTTCCAGCACCAACAGCCCCAAGATGAGCACGCCGAGGATCGGCCGCAGATCGTTGCCTTCCTCCAATCGGCTCAAGAGAATCCAGCCGGGCACCATCCCCGCCGCCACGTACGGAAACAGCTTCCACAACCGGCTCCAGACGGCGTGATGGTGATACCAGCGGACGGCGAACACGTCGCCGACCAGCAGCACCGGCAACAGCGCCCCAATCGCCAGCCGGGCGTCGTGCGGAAAGGCCTCGGTCATCAACAGGATCGCCGGCAACGAAACGCCCGGCAATCCCGTCTTCGACAGTCCCACCAACAAGGCCGAGGCCCAACCGAATGCGTAGGAAGTCAGGTCCATGGGCTAGTACGGAAATCGCTCGTCCAACTCCGCGTCGGACAACTCGACCAGGAAACCGGCCAGACGTTCGACCAAGACGTCCATCAGCCGGCGGCCCTTCTCCGCGGTGGCCGCGTGCGGGTTGCCGGCGCCGGCGTTGGTGGTCAGCAGGTGCCACGGGCGCGTGATCGACACCCAACCGCGGTTGACGGCCTCGAAACGCGTCTCGGCCTTCTCGCCCTGGTCGGCCGTCAAGGTCCCGTCGTCGCGCCGGGCGACCAGTTCCGGGCAATAGGCCAACGCCAACGAGGTCTCCATCTCGCCGGCGTGGTCGTCCCGCTCGTCGAAGATCTCATCGTACACGTCGCCGATGATCGCGTACCAATTGCACAGGAACAGATGGCCCGGCGTCTGACCGTAGAGTTCCCGCAACACCGGCTTGACGTCGTTCCCGCCGTGGCCGTTGAGGATCAGGATTTTCCGTATCCCTTGCCGGACCAGCGACTCGACCAGATCGCCGATCACCGCGGCCAGCGTGGAGGGATTGAAGTTCATCGCGAAGGGGAACTTCATCTGGTTGGTCTGGGTGCCGTACGGCACGGTCGGCAGCAGCATGACCTTGGCCCCGAGCGCGACGGCCGCCTCGCAGATCTTCTCGCCGACCAGATCGCCCTCGATAATGTCCATGCCGTAAGGCAAATGGAGGTTATGGGGCTCGGTTGCACCCAAAGGAAGCACGGCCACCTCGTAACGGTGCTCTTTGACGGTGCCGTAGTTCGTTTCGGCGAGTTTCCAAGGGCGCACGGGCATCTCCGGAGTATCGGGCCGAGAAGAAGGATTTTCGTGAACCCTCTATGATACCGCCTGCGGCGCCGAATGGAAGCGGGCTGACCCGCGTGTCCGCTACTACGTCGTCGTATGCTGCGTCGTCGTATGCCGTTTAGCGGGCGGGCTTGCCCGCCGTGCGACAAAGCCGAGAGTTGCCAATCACAGCCACGGCGGGCAAGCCCGCCCGCTAAACGGCTAAACCGCTAAACGGCTGAACCGCGATGTGGCGAAATGTGCCATGGCACGCTAGCCGCCGCGAAAGCCGCGAAAGCCGGGCAACCGATTCTTCGGCAAGAACGACGAATCGGCGTCACGCGGCGCGCCGGCTCCGTCGGTCGCCAGGAGTTCTTCGACCATCCCTTGGGCGTCGTTGGTGACGTTCGTCAGCCGCAGCATCCAGAGGGAACGGAACAGCCCGGTCGAATCGAACAGCTCTGGCGGGAAGCAGGCCAAGATACTGGCGGCGATTTGGGCGTTCAGATCGGCATTGGGACTGGTGGGAGAGAGCCCCTGTCGGAAGGCCGCCCGAAGCGAGGCCAGCACCAGCGGCCAGGCGTGGCGTCCGCCCGTCAGATCGCTTTGGTAGCGCAGGTCGGCGGCGAAGTCTTGGGCCCGATCCGGATCGATGGCGAACTGGCGAACGTCGTGCAAACCCAACAGGTAGCCGACCAGCAGATCGGTCCAGCGTTCGGCCCGCTGTCGCAGGCGGTTGAGTTTGACGGCCGCTTCGGCGTCGAGCGCGGTTCCTTGAACCAGCAGCGTCAGCACCCGGTGCCGGGCCTCCAGATGCCCGAGCAAGACGCTGCGGGCAACCGGCTCCGCCTGGTCGACGGCCCGATGCCAATCGTGGGCGCACAGCACGGCCGTCCACACCCGCGTGAGCACTTCGCCCGTGATGATCTCTTCGAGCACGCTGCGAATATTGGGCCATTGCCGCTGGCGCTGTTGCGGGTCGGCGGCGGCCGAGAAGCCTTTCAGACTCCGGGCCCAGCGATCCAGCCGGCACTTCGACGCGGTCCAATAGCCTTCGATTCCGGTGGCCGAAACCCGATGGGACCCTCGAACCAGGACCGGTCCGTGGGCGGAAACGATGGCAGCCAGTTCGACGAGTTCGCGAGCGTGCATGGGCTGAGAAGCAGGAGAAGAGTTAAGGTCGGCCATCGCGAGAGCCCGAGGGGACCAAGGCTCTCGCGACGCCGGCCGATGAGTGGATCTTCTCAAGAGCAAAGCGGGTGCCGAAGCGGCGCGGCAGCCGTCGGCCGGCGAGATGCCGTTACGCTAAGATGTTGCCGTGAATGACGTTACGGCGAATCGCCACGGTACATGCCAACCTAACCTTCCGCTAACCCCTGTTGACCGCAAGCAACACACGGCGGTGGCTCGAGTCAACGCACGGATTCAGATGTCGGTAACCACGGATGAACACGGATGAACACGGATTTCTTCAAGATAGCCGAGATCTCGGCCTTCTTCCCTTCTTATCCGCCTTCCCTTCTTATCCTCTTATCCGTGTTCATCCGTGTTCATCTGTGGTTCACATCCTCCTCGTCCAGTGTCATCTCGAAAAACGTCCACCGTGCCCCACGTCCTACCCCGCGCGGCGACGCAGCGGAATGTCGTAGTGCGGGCCTTGAAGCACGTGCTCCGAGCCGAAGGGATCGCGGGGCCGCTGGCCGGGGTGATAAATCCGGATCCCGCGATGCGGCGCCAGGCGCGAAAACAGCGGTGCGACCACCGCCGCCGCCCAGACCAGCGTCATCGGCTCCAGAGGAATGCGGAATCGGACCGAGGTGATCACCAGCGCATGGAAGAGCGTCACCGCCGCGAAGATCGCGTAGGTCGGCCAAAGCGCCCGCCATCGGGCGGATGAAATCCACAGCCCGATCAGGATCAGCACCAGCCACGCGACCGTCGCCAGGCGATAGACGCGGTTGGCCGCTTTCGGGTTGGTTTCGTCGAACAGCAAAAAGTACTGTAGCCGCTGCACGCACAGCCGCGCATACTCCGCCGGGTTGTCGTGGATAAAGTCCCACGCCCGGCGGCCCAGCAGGCGGCTCCGCTGCGGTTCGCTCAAGCCGGCGAACTCGCGATAACCGGTCGGTTCAAGCAAAACGTCGTCGATGTAGAGCGTTTCGTGCCGGGCCTCCCACAACGCCCGATCCATCCCGGCAAGCGTTCCGTCGTGTTGGCGGCGCAGCGCTTCGGCCGCCGGCTTGGGGATCTTGTCGGTTCCGTGGCTGATCGGGTTGTTGCCTTGCCAGAAGGCGTAGCCGAACGTCGACTTGATGAACACCGGCTCTTCGTGGACGATCCAGTTCCGCACCATCCAAGGGGTGATGATCGCCGCGGCGACGCCGATCATCCATCCCACCCTGGCCAGCGGTTCCCGGGCGAAACGGTCCCGCCAACCGCCCGATCGTTCGCCCAGCCAGAAGGCCGCCGCGCAAATGGGCAGCGCCAACGCCAGAATCGGTTCCATCAGCAACAGGATCCCGGCCAGCGAACCGGCCAGGATCGCGCCGCCTCGGGTGGCCCGCCATTGCGGCGAAACCACCACCGCCAACAACAGCGTCAGCACCAGCGCGGCCCAAAGCGCGACCTGCAAATGCGTAGCCATGTAAAGATGGGTAGGATAGATCGCGGCTCCGATCCCGGCCACCCAACCGACGCCCGGCCGCTCGGGCAACAGCGACCATCCCAGCCACACGACCGCCAGCACCAACGCCGCCCCGGCAAGACATTGCAGAAGCTGAACCGCCAGAATCGCTTCCGGCGTGGCGATCCCGAAGCACCACCATGCGCCGGCCAGCAGCAGCGGATAGAAGGGCGCCTGCTGCGAAGTCGGACCTTCGGTGCCGAGGAACTCGATCGAGAAACCTCGCCCGGCCAACAGATTCTCGGCGATCCGGCCGTGTTCATAGGCGACGGTCGCCTCGTGGTCCGCCTGAATCGCCAGAACTACCCAAACCCTCAGCCCCAGCGCAAAGGCGCCCAGCAACACCAGCCCGAATGTCGTCCGTGACACTTTCATGGCGGGGGGGATTCTACGCGAAGAAGGCGAATGGAGCAAGACCCATCCGGCTGGCAGCGTGCGGCGTGTGCGGCTGAGGATTACTCGCAACCGTTTTTTCGAGCGGGTCAAGCATCGGAGCGAATGCGCTCGGTCAGTTGCCAAACACCCGTGGTCGGATTCCTCCCCTCCTCGTTGGCGAGCCCGGCATCTTCATCCAATCGCCGCGCCCGTCCGACGGCTGCCTGGTATCCAGCCGCGTAGTCGAAATAGGTGACATGCTTGTCGTAGTTGGGGATGTGTTGCTTCATCATGCTCTGCAAATCTTTTTGGTGCCGCATCCCGGGTTGATCGGCGAAGTGGAGCCACAGCCAGAGTTCGAAACACGGGTTCGACACTGCGAGTTCAATGCCGTTGTCTCGCGCCATTTGCCTTGCGTCCTGGACGTTTCGATGGTTGTCGACGTCGAACACGCACCATACCTGGTCGTAGCGAAGGTTGTCGTCCTTCTCGCTCCGGGCTCGTTGCTCAGCTTCCTTTTTGAGTCCTTTTGCAGATTCAACAATTGTCTTCGGAACGCCGATGGCGCCTTTTACTTCGATACGGACTCGCGAATTTTTGGCCGCGCTAGCGAAACCACGAAGATAGTCCGGCTCGGTTGCTTCCCCGTCCGTAACAATCAGAATCACCGGCTTGACGTCTTTGTAAGCAGCACGCCGGGCCGGGCGGCGCTGTCGGTTTCTTCTTCCCACCGCGATTTACTCCGTGATCCACGCGATGTCGCCCAGAAACGGAATGGCGCCGTATCTCCCTTGCAGGTATCCACGCTCCAGGTTTTCCGCCTTGCGGGGTTTGTAATCCGTCAGCGGATAGAGC
>DATLAN010000041.1:0-5791 GCA_035527455.1 Thermoguttaceae bacterium | reverse complement strand
AAACGACCGCGGCGGCCGTAGTGAGCCCACTCTCGCTGTGATCCGTCACCGGGAGCCGTGAACCAACCCTGGTAACCGCACATCACCTTGCCTTCCAAGGTGCTTGTATTGATCCCTTGGACGGAGATGCCATCGTAGGGTCGCATCCGGGCGGTGAAATCATCTCGGCTTGGATTATCGGCCAAACCGGAATCAGCAAGGTAAAGCAGGAGTAAGCCGTACCAAAGGCGAGTTCGCATGGGAGTCTTTCGTCTAGCCCAAGTTACGCGGGTGGCACCGTCGATCTTGTGGGAGCGATTCTACTACGTCGCTTGACGGTTTCGCAAGATCACCGGTGTTGCGAAGCAGCAAGAGGGGTGCTGAAGACCCGTCCGATGGGCATGGGAACCGACCAAGCGATCCTGGCTGCGCCACAACGACGGCTTTGGCCGTGCACCAACGGTCTGGCAGAACCTCTTCCGCGCAAGCGGCGGTGCTACACGCTGCCCCAATCCCGAGTTGCGAGCCCCCAACCCCCAGCCCCGGCCGGTGCCTCGACGTTTGCCCCCCTGCACCCCGGCTGGGTGGCACAAAAAGCGATCTTGATTTGGGACGCGCGGTGCGGTAGCTTAGTGGATGGGTGTATAGATATCGGGGACCGGGTGGGCAGTGTGGATCGGGCGGGAGGACGCGAGTGCGGGCGCTGCGATGGGGTGTTTCGGTGGGGCTGGGGGATTGTTGCTCCGGAGAAGGCGAAATTTGGAAAAAGTGGGCAGAAATGCGATAAGGTGTTGGGGGGAAAGGAGTTGCGGCGAGGGAAATTTGGATGGGGTGAGGTATGGGTCGCCGGAGTGGTGTTGGCGGAAGTGGTTGGGAGGGAAGGAGTTGCGCGTTGGGGTTGGATGGCGTCCGGAAGAGGGGAGGTGGCGTGGGGCGGAAAACAATCGCGGAAATGAGGCGACGGGGGATGGGGCGGGGTGGCGCAAGGTCTTAAGGGACAAGACGTTGGGACGACGGGGATGGGACGGGCGGAGGGGGATTGATGTCGCGCGAGTCGAAAAGGCGGGCAACAATCCCCGGCGGCGGGACGCTTGTTCGGGTTCTTGCGAAGCGGAGCTTCGCGGAAATGGGTTCCCAAGCAGAGCTTGGGAACCAGAAGGAAGCAAAAGGTGCGCTGCGTAGGACGGACCTCCGGTCCGTCGCGACGGACTGCGCGACGGACTGGACGTCCGTCCTACGAGCAGCGTCCTGCCCGTCACGGCCCGGCGGGGACGCACTGCTCGTTGGGAATGATCCGCTTGCCGACTGCTTCGGCCACCTTGCGGCAGAGCTGCATCATCTCCTCGAACTGGTCGAAGGTGAGCGATTGGTAGCCGTCGCTCTGGGCGGTTTCCGGGTTGGGATGGACCTCGACGATCAGGCCGTCGGCACCGGCGGCGACCGCGGCGGCGGCCATCCGCGCGACCAGGTTCGTGTGGCCCGTGCCGTGACTCGGATCGACCACCACCGGCAGATGCGTCTTCTCGTGCAGGTAGGGCACCGTGGCCAGCGGCAGCGTGAACCGGGTGTGGGTCTCGAAGGTGCGAATCCCCCGCTCGCAGAGCATCACATTAGGATTGCCCGCATTGAGCACGTATTCGGCGGCCAGGAGCAATTCGTCCATCGTGGCGCAGGGACCCCGTTTCAAGAGCACCGGCTTGCCTTCCTTGCCGGCGGCCTCCAGCAGGCGGTAGTTCTGCATGTTTCGGGCACCGATCTGCAGCACGTCGGCATAGCGGGCGACCAGCGCGACCTCGGTGGCCGCCAGGACCTCGGTCACCACGGCCAGACCGGTCTCTGCCCGAGCGGCCGCCAGGATCTTCAGACCCTCTTCTTTCAGTCCCTGGAAGCTGTAGGGGCTGGTCCTCGGCTTGAAGGCCCCGCCGCGCAAGGCCGTGGCGCCGGCCGCCTTGACCGCTCGGGCGGTGGTCATCGTCTGTTCTTCGCTCTCGACCGAGCAGGGCCCGGCGATCATGCCCAGGTGGCAGTTGCCCACCGCCAGGCTGCCGGCGCGGACGACGGTCGGGTCGGGCTTGACTTCGCGGCTGGCCACCTTGTAGGGCGCCAGGATCGGCACGACTTCGGCCACGCCGGGCCCGCTTTCGAGCGAATGGCGGTACTCGTCGCGTTTGTCGCCGATGGCCGCGATCACGGTCCGGGTCTCCCCGTAAATCACGTGCGACCTGAGGCCGAGCTGTTCCACACGCTTGATCATGTGATCGATCTGCTGCTGCGTAGCGTCTGATTTCATCACGACAATCATCAGAGAGACTCCTGGTTCGAGAGGTTCGGTATGGGCATGGAATTCGGAAACAAAAAAAGCCCCGAGATCCGCTGGGGTCTCGGGGCTTCGGTTGATTGAGGGTTGTGTAACTCGCTTACAAACCACCTCCAACCCCGCGACCATGGGGGCTGAAATAAAACCAAAAATAGGTGGTTCGCGCGACGTTCATGAGATTAGTATCGTCGTCCGAGATGGGCAAACTTCTCCAATGGTTGTATTTTCACGCATCGGCGCCGAAAAGGCAAGGGGAAAATCGGAAAAACGCGACCGACCGGAAGGACGAGGGGTGGTTAGTTGTCAGTTTTCAGTTTTCAGTTGTCAGTTTTCAGTTGTCAGTTTTCAGTTGTCAGTTTTCAGTTGTCAGTTTTCAGTTGTCAGTTTTCAGTTGTTGTGCGGGGGCTCCGGGTTCCCCAGGATCTTATTCTGGGCCGCTAAAAGCCTTGGAGGGATGGGCACGGCCGCGCTCAGGCACCGCATTGTGAAACTGCTTCGCAGTTACTCCGCCGGCCGCGGAAACTCCGCCGGCCGCGGAAACTCCGTTGGCTGCGGAAACTCCGCCGCCGGCGGAAACCATGAGGGACCACGTCCGCAGTCGTCAAACACGCCTCCACCGGGCCAAGCCCAGCAATGGCCCCCAAGGCCCGCGACGAACTGAAAACTGAAAACTGAAAACTGAAAACTGAAAACTGAAAACTGAAAACTGACAACTACCCCCTACCCCCGGCCGCTGAGCTTCTTGCGTGCCGCCGGATGCGTGAGGAATTTCGGCCCCCGCAGCGGGTGTCCGCCCTGGGGCTGAACCACGAACTCGGCCACCCGGTCGACCACCCGCTGTTGCTGCGCCACGGTCAACTCCGGAAAAATCGGCAGCGCCAGCACCTCGTCGGCCGCACGCTGGGTCTGGGGCAAGTCCTCCGGCTGATAGCCGAAATGGCGGAAACACGCTTGCTGGTGCAGGCCCAGCGGATAGTAGACTTCGCTGCCGATCTTGGCCTCGGCCAGGAACTGCCGCAGGGCGTCGCGGCGTCCGTCGCCGACGCGAACGACGTACTGGTTCCAGACGTGCCGCCTGTCGGGGGCGACCTGCGGCAGCCGCAACACGCGGTCCAGCCCGGCGGCCGTGAACATTTCCGTATATCGCCGGGCGTTGGCCTGGCGCATGGTCGTCCAGCGGTCCAGGTGCGGCAGCTTGACGCCGAGCACGGCGGCCTGGAAGGAGTCGAGCCGGCTGTTGACGCCCACCACCTGGTGATAGTAGCGGGGCCTCATGCCGTGGCCGCGCAGCAGTTGCAGCCGATCGGCCAACGCGTCGCAGTTCGTGGTGAGCATTCCACCGTCGCCGGCCCCGCCGAGGTTCTTGGTCGGGTAAAAGCTGAAGCACCCGATGTCCCCGATCGCTCCTGCCCGGCGTCCGGCCAGTTCGGCCCCGATCGCCTGGGCCGCGTCTTCGATGACCACGACGCCGGCATCTTCGGCGATGCGGCAAATGGCATCCATCTGGGCGCACTGCCCGAAGAGGTGAACCGGCAGGATGGCCCTGGTCGCCGAGGTGATCAGCCGCTCGACGTGGTCCGGATCGACGTTGAAGGTCTCCGGCTCGATATCGGCGAAGACGGGCCGGGCCTCCAGCCGGGTGACGGCGCTGGCGGTGGCGAAAAAAGTGAAGCTGGGCAAAATGACCTCGTCGCCCGGCCCCACGTCGTGGGCCATCAGGGCCAGCAGCAGCGCGTCGCTGCCGGAAGCGCAGCCGACCGCGTGCCGGGTTCCACAATACGCGGCCACGTTCTGTTCGAGCTGCTGAACGTCGGGCCCGAGGATGAACTGCCCGCTGTCCCACACCCGGGCCAACGCGTCGACGATCTGCTCCTTCAGTTCAGCGTGTGGATGGCGGAAATCGAGCAGCGGCACGCCTTCCTCCGGCTGCGGTCGATCATTTTGACGGTTTCGTATTTGGTCCATGGATAACAACCTCCCTGTTGACAACACCCCACCAACGGCCGGATAGGATGCCGGGCGGGATTTCAGCCCGGATTATTCATAGGCTTGTAGCTACGTTCGCCAGAACGTGGAGCGTGCCCAAGGGTCACGACCACGTTCTGGCGAACGTGGCTACGACAGTGTGTCGGGCAATTCCCGGGGTCATGAATAATCCGGGTCAGCGTGCGACACGGTAGGGATTTGCCTCGGGGGAGTCAAGAGTGAAGTGTGCACTGCAAACGGGGGGGAAGATAATGCGAGCTAAGCTTTAACCAGCACGACTGACGAAAGCAAATCCGCAAACCAGTTCCCCACTGCCTGAAGGAGAATCTCCATGCCCATGTCCTCGACCCGCGCGTTGTCCTGGAAACTGCTGGCCCTTGTGTGTCTCGTTGCTGCTCCGGCCACGGCCGGGCCGGTGGTGAAGCTCCAAGACCCCATCGGAGGACAGGGACTCCAAGGTATCCTGCCCGGTGCGATTCCGTCGGGGGCCAACTTCAAGGCGATACCGCCGAAGCCGAATCCCGGCAAGTCGGGCGGAGGAGGTCTCAAGCTGCCTTCGACCGCCGACTGGATCATGGGTTTCACTCGGGCAGGCACCGACGCGCTGGGGGCGGTCGGCGGATGGCGCGGCCAACGTGGCGGAACACCCGTTCGTGGTCGATCTTACCAGCAGCCGTACGATCCCGGGCACGTCGACTATGGCCGATGGCACGATCCCGACGCCGTGTACCATCCGCCCTACGAGCCGGATCCGCCGCGGGACCACTTCCCGCCGGACAACCCGCCGCCTCCGTCCGACGCAGTCCCGTCGAACGTTCCGCCGGATCACGGGCCGCGGGTGGGCGAGATTCGGCCGATCGACGACCGCTTCGACGCAGAGTACACGTCGGCCATCGTCAACCCGGCCTCGACCGACGTCCCGCTGCGTTACCTGCTCGACGGCGAGTCGTTCGAGCTTCCGCCGGGCCATTACCAGTTCTTGGGCCGGGATCGCTCCTGGGAGATCGAGTTCGACCGCGGCGGCCGGTTCGGTCACCAGCGCTATGAAGTCGGCGACGGCCTGTTCACGTTCACGCCCACCCGAGACGGCTGGGAGCTGGTCCGAGGCGGGGATTGAGTTTCGCGCGGGCATCGACCTCTAGCCTGATTGGGGCCGATTTGCTATACTGAGAGTATGACTCCGCATCTGACCACCGAGCAACGCGAGGCCATCCGGGCCAATCCTCACGAGCCGCTTCGCGTCGAGGACGCGCAGACGCACAAAGTCTATCTGCTCGTTGCTGAAGAGGCCCTGCCGACTTTGTGGGATGACTATATTCGCCGCGAAGTGCGGAAAGGCCTGGACGCTATCGATCGTGGCGAATTCGAGGACTGGGAAATCGAGTCGATCAAGGCCGAGGGCCGTCAAATTCTGGAACAGCGCGGCGGCGAGTCGTCGTAATGGCGCGCATCATCCGTTCAAAGCCGGCCCGAAGCGACTTGCGGGACATCTGGCTTTACATCGCGGAG
>DATLAN010000040.1:0-3051 GCA_035527455.1 Thermoguttaceae bacterium | reverse complement strand
CCGGTCTTCCGGTCGGTCGAGTTTCGACACCTTCCAGCCGAGCCGGGTCTTTTGACGCTTCTCGAAACCGTCATCGACGGCGCGATGCTGCGAGTTGCAGACCCGCCAGAGTTTGACTCCGCAAATGGAGCATGTCGTTTTGTCGCCCTCGGGAGCGACGTGCCAGATTGTCGCCTGTGGGTTCATAGCGTCACTTCCTCCCGGCCCGAACCGCCGACGATTTCCAACAGAAGCGCCCGGGCCTCTGCCAGGTCGCCGGTTGCGTGCCAGCGAATGGTGGCGGTGTCGGCCGTGCGATGGAGTACGACGGCCAACGGGTCTTCATCGGTCAACGCGAGAATGCCGCGAGCTGCCATGTCGCACTCGTATGAGGTGTCGCACAACTCCTCGGCGGACACGGGGCAGTCGAATTCGCGCCGGATGCCAAGTGGTTCGTAGTCGATAACCAGCTTGCACGACGGGATGGATTCGAGTGTGGGTGTCTTCACAGGCCACCCCCGTTCCCGTCGAAGCTTTCGACGAATCGCCGAACGTCCTGGACAAGGCCCTCGATTGCCGCCTGGTCGCAGACTTCGCAGTGGATGATCTTGGAGCCGAGAAGGAATAGCCGGCTCGCTTCCTTCTCGATCGCCTTGTTGATCGCGCCGGCCTTCCGAAGCCGGGTCAGGCACGCATCGCGGACCGAGAAGCGCAGTTCCTTAAACGGCGGTTCGCAGTCGTGGCGATGGCAGAGTTGCCGAAGATGGGCTTCCAACGAGGCCCGGGCCATCATGCCGCTGGCAATCGGGAAGTCTGGCAAGAGTGAATCCGCCTGGTCGAGTAGGACCAGGGCGTCGGCCGACAACTCAGGATCGGCCGGGGTGACGACAGAAGCGGACATGGATTGTCCCTCCCGCTGCGCCGTCGAGGGCGCAGCAAAAAACCGCAGCCCCCGACCATCGCTGATAAGGCACGTATGAGGTGCCCTCCGGGTGTCGCCACGCCGGAACGGTGGTCGAGGGTTGCGGTCTTTTGAGAAACATCGTTTTCATACTCCAAACCTGAGTTTGGTTTTATCACCCGTCACTTTAGCAGACGGGCCAATGGGCTGTCAAGCCGATTCCGCCACCTCCCCCGGTTGGGTTACATGCTTCCAAGTGAACCGCCGAACAACAGCCGAGATATTCGCAGCCGTCACTTTGAAAAGCGGGGCGATGGCCCGGTGACACATGCCCCGCTCCGAAAGCCGGCGGATGGCGACCACGTCGGCGGCTGTCAATTTTGCGATTCCCATGCGTTCGCCACGGGCTTGGGTTCCATGGCGAATGCTATCCGCACTGTTTTCTTTCGGGGTTCCCCAAACGAGATTGCTCAAAGCGTTGTTGGTCGGATCGCCGTCCAGGTGGCGACATTCATGTCCAGAAGGTCGGGGGACAGTGAATGTCTGGAGAATCAAGCGGTGAACCTTCCTTGTGTACTTTCTTCCGTTACGACAAAGCTTGACCTGATGATAGCCGTTTCGGACGGTGCAGGGAGAAAGCGTCCTCCACCTATCTACCAAGCCGCGGCCACCCTTTTTCCATCGGCTCCATACCGTGCCATCGGTCCCGACGCGGTATTCGGGGAATCCAGGAACCAGTCTGTATTCGGTTGGTTTTTTGATTCTGCCCACAGAGACTTCCATGTGCTAATCCTCCTGTCTTAATAATTTCTGTACCACCGCCGCTTCCCCGCCGTTGGGGGAATCTTCGGAACTGCCTTCCTTAAACGCACTCCAGGGGCTTGTTTTGGCCGAGATAGCCGCTGGAGGCCCAAAATCACACCGGGGACCCCGCCGGAACGCAAGGGCGGGCCGTTTCCGAGCGTTGACGTGCTAGATCCTGAACACTCTGGCCTTTGGCCGGCTGGTACTGTCGGAGTCGTTCGGCCGCCGCCCGCCGCTCTTCGTCCGACAAACGCCGGTGCCGTCGTCTTGGCTTCATGATCTCCGCCACCTGGTCGAAGTGGGCCACGTCGAACACGATGTTCGCCCCGTCGCTGCCGTCCTGTGCCACGGTGACGAAGGGCAGGGCCTTCAGCCGGGTAGCGATCAATCTGGACGACTTCGTACAGGCGGCCAGGTTCGATCCCCCCCACGGGCAGATATGGCCGTTCTGGCAAAGTAGGACCATGAGCCACGGGTCTTCAATCGTGTGCTTCGATCGTTCCGTGTAGTAGCTTTCCTCGTACTCGACCTTGAACTGGTCGCCGAACATCTCTTTCAAGTTGACGCTGTCGGTCATTTGTGTTCCTCACTTTATTCGTATGGGTTCTTGTTCACTCGGTCTGGTCCCGGCGCGGGTTTAGTAAAAGAGTTCGCCGCGCCCTCGGCACAAGTCTCGGCCACCCGCCGCAACCCGACGGGCGAGATCAGGTCGAAGCGGGGCGCCTCGGCGTCGGAGCTTCGCACGGCCCCGGTCGAGTAGTTCACCTGTTGGCCGGCAGATCGTTTCGAGGATTTCAACGATCTTCGTTTTGATCCCACAGCTTCGCCCAAACATCGGGGAACGGGCCGTTCGGAATCTGTCTGGTCTCCCGGAGTCTGCGAATGGCGAGCCGCCACGTTTTCTTCGCCCATCGTTCGCCGTGTTGATCGTCCGCGAGAGGGCAGAGCGCCTTGCCGATTTCCTTCAGCGAAAGACTGCGCCCGGCGTGCAACCACACGAGGATTTGTTCTTCTCGTGGAAGGTCTTGAAGTAATCTCGTGTACCGCTCGACCCACTCGCGTCTGAGCATTCCAAAAGAATCCAGGAGCCACAGGAACCGCCGGGGAGCAAACGAAAAATCCGCCCGGGCGACGGTTTCGGGATGAGCCGCCAGACTCCCCTACACCCGCCGCCCAGGCACGTTGCGGGGTGGTGGTTGAAACCGAAAAGGGCACCGCCCCGCTGTCGTTTTCAAGGGGTTGCCGGGGAGGGGAACATGGACTGCCCCCTCGGGCCGTTTCGGGGAAAACCCGACAACCCCGCATTGTCAGCCGCCGATGGCCCGGTCAAGGGGTCGGGGAGACAATCGGCACGGCCCAGCTACCAC
>DATLAN010000039.1:0-3739 GCA_035527455.1 Thermoguttaceae bacterium | reverse complement strand
TTGCGTGCCGGGGAGGGGGAGGGTGGTTTCAACGCAGAGGTCGGGGGAAGCCCGAGGGGTCGGGACAGGCTGCAGGATGGGGGGCGGAAATGCCTGTCGCCGGAATTTCCTCTGAAAAAGTAGCATGTCCCCTTTTTCCCCTTCGTTTATCGCCCGATCCTCCTTATCTTAATGCCATTGTATCCTGTCCCCGGAATCCCTCCGGAATCCCTCCCCGGAATCCCTCCCCGGAAATCCCTGTCCCCTTTTTCCCTTCCTGCTTCAGCGGCGAATAATCGGGAAAGGGTCGCTACCATCGCCGCCCATCTCTCATCAGGTCTGCTGGTTGGCCATCCGCTTTTAAGAATCTGAATCCGATCGTTGCGCCGTCAATGAAGAATACAATCCCATTGTACCAGAAGCGGGGTTGATCAGGAATCAAATCGATATTGCCTTGTTTGCTCCATCCGAATTCACCGAAGAAAACTATTCTCCCGTCGGGCATCTTCTGCGAGTACACGGTCATCTTCTTACTCATCATTCCCTCAAGGTCGGGGCAGCGGAAGACTGCGGCGAAGGTTGCATCCAGATAACGCTGGGCTTCATGAACATCCTTCGGAGAGGGCACGGCCGGTTCCGCCGGCTCCAGCACAATAGACATTTCGGTCAGTGCCTCGCAAAACTGAACGCTCATGCCGGCCGCCGCATAGCGGGCGAAGAGGTAGTCCATCTCAATGTTACCGGTTCTCGGCGGCAGACGTCTTCGCACTCCGATAAGCGTCTCAGCCAATCCGGAGGGGACAAACTCATCCAAGACTACCTTGCGCAGCCAAGAGACAGCCTCCGTTCGCAGATTGGCGTCTATCTCGCCGGTGCACAGGGTGGTTTCGGAAGGCGTAGGCCAAAGAAAACCTACGGAACCACCTATGTATCGGTCGTCCAGCAATTTTGCCACATCCTCCTTCACTATGGGACGAGGCGTTTGTGAGGCGGGCGTCTCGCCGGACCATGTAAGAGAGGCACCGAGAAGGACCATCATTGCGCCCACCATGGTGAGATTCGTTGTTTTCATGGCAACCTCCGATCATGTGTTATGGGAGCGGAATATTCTGTTCAATTACTTCGACAAATCCAAGGGCATTGATAATGATCCAGTGCTGCTGCCAGCCGGATTCGCCGATGAGACAGTCTTTCAGCATGCAGTAGGCGTCGGCCGCCTTAAACGCCGGCCAGAGTGTATAAAGATTGTTCGCGACATCACAGCATCCTTCCCAATTCTGCCAATTGTAGTCGGCTCCGCTGTCGCAGTCTAGGTAGAGTTTCTCCGTCTCCCCTGGTCTAACCTCGGACGGCCTTGTCCAGTACGTGGTCGTCAACGTGCAGTTCTCCGCTCCTGCATACGGGCTGGCGCGGATTTTAAGAAGGTCGGCCGGAACGCCCAGCTGCCGACATGCATGTATCATGAGGCACGCCTGGGTATTACAGTCCCCACGGTAAGGCAGGCCATTCAGGAGCAGCCAAGAGATTCCCTCGAATGCTCCCGGCTCGATCACCCGACCAAATCCGCTCGCATCATGCGGTTCGTAAGGCGGATCGTTGGGTTCTCTGAAGTTAGACCAAAAGGCGTCCGCAATGCCCTCCGGCGTATTTGTTCCGCCCGCCCAGTCACAACAACCCTTGCCGTCGGTGGAGTCCGTACCATCTAACCGGGCTATTGTGGTGAACATGTCGCTTGGAACATCATAAGTCAAGTAAAGTGTATGAGGGCCGGTTTCGCCTAGATCCAACACTTTCCCATTTGCTTCCAACGTCCAACGGATCTGTTTGTCGCGCAGAACGCCAACACTATCAGGGAGTTTCTCGGCCGAAGTGATCTGCACCACGTGCATCCCTGAACCTGGACTCGGCCAAGTTCCGCTTGCGGCGAAGTGCAGATACCCAACATCCGAAACGCCCGTCAGAGTGTAACTGATTGCGCGCGGCTTGTCAGTTCCCATTTCCACGACGACTTTCACGACAACGTTGCCGTTTTTCTTGTGCGCAACGGGCCAACTGTGCGAGGGCTCCCACTCGGGCTCAGAGTAGATTTTGTTCTCCGCCGTTGTGGGTGCATCCCAATTGTCCGACTTGTTCCACAGGTAGGCACAATTCGTTTGACTGGCTCTAGTGAAATCCGAAACGAACGTGAGAGACCGCAGAACCGCACCGCATTCGTCCGTTATCATGGCTGACCAGTGCCATTCTGTACTGCCGCCGCTTCCCCCGCCGGGCGGGGGGGGCGGGGGCTCGAGGTTCCCCTCGCACTTCAGGGGCCAGCCTACCGTGGTCGGGACCGTCAGGTCCGTCACCACCACCTTGATCGCGTCCACGCCGTCCTGGGGCACGGTCACCGTGGGAGCATCGACCTCCTCAACCACCGGGGGCAGGCACTGCGGATCGATCTCGATGTCGACGTATTGGCCCGGATTGAAGGGCCTCCGGTCATGGGGCGCGGTCGGCGTCAGGTCGCGCGTGAAATCCTTGAACTCCCAACCCGTCGGCGGCTTGAATGTCTTCGTGGTGATCGTGATCTTGCCTTCCCCGACCACCGACTCAGGATTGACGATTTCCTCGTCGTTCTTATCGATGTCGAAGTTCTTCTCGACCTTGCCGGTACCCTTCGGTTTCACCGTGTGCGTTTCTTCGGCCCAGCCGCGCGAGATGAACAGCGCGCCGACTGTGCCCAAGAGGATCACCACCAGTCCCAGCGTCCAAGCGTGCGGTTTCATGTCGTCAATCCTTTCCTTGATCCTGGTATTCTTTCGCATACTCCGCCAGATAGTAGTCCGCGAGGGCCTTGTAGTCCCCCGCGTCTTTGGGGAACGTCCGCAGCAGTTGCAGCCCTTCGGCGACGTGCTTTTCGCGTATCAGGTCCTGGGCCAGGACGATCCGGGCCTTATAAGTCTCGCTGGTCTGCTGAGGCGAACGAATCAACCGGACGAGGAGTTCGCTGGCCAATTGACGGGTCTTTTCGTCCGCCGAGCCGCGGGCGAGGTTCGCCGCGGCGTAGGCCGCGCGTTGCTGCGTGAACGAGCGGAAATTGCCGCGCGACGCCGGCCCGACCACTTTCAGGTACTCGGGGACGGCCTTCTCGCGGCCCTGGGTTCGGAAGACGCCTGCGGCATAGATGTACTGAACGTATTCGCGCGGCGCCGGGCTGACCGGCCCGTATTTGCCGTCCAAGAGGTTCCGCGCGAGGTTCCGCGCCTTGTCCCACCGCTCCGTCACGTAGTAGAAGTCGCACAGGAGGACGCCGAGACGGTGCCGGGGATCCTTGAAGAGCGCCAGTTCCTGGGGAAACGCATACAGGTATCCATGCTCCGCACCCCACTTCAGGCGGGAGTAGTCGTTCCACTCACCCGCGGTGTCCAAGCGCCGCGTGGCAGGGTCGCATTCCAGGATCTTCTTGTACCACGCCAGCGCTTCGTCCTTCTTCCCCTCCACGAACGCCAGGAACCCCAGATACATCGCCATCTGTTCCTTCAGGTCGTCGAGGTACCACGGGCACGTTTTGCGGTTGACGAGTTGGCCCGGCTGGACGGCGCTTTTCTTGACGTTCCCCCAGAAGTCGGTGTACTTCTCCTGGGCCGGCGGCGCGGTCACCTGCTCGGCCGCCTCGCGCACGGCCAACCGCTCGATATTGAGCGGCGTCTTGTCCTGAACCTCCCAGAGCCACGTCTGAAGGAGGAGGAAACATCCCTTTGCCGCCTGGGGCGCTAGA
>DATLAN010000038.1:0-2101 GCA_035527455.1 Thermoguttaceae bacterium | reverse complement strand
ATGCAGTTGCTGGTCAAGGGCAGCCCGCTGAAGAACCTTGCCGGGAGCTACGGCCAGCCAAATGCCATCGCCCTCTTCGGCAGTCTGAAGAACATCCCCAGGCGCCTGCTGGAATGCTTGCGCAACCGCCGCATCCCCGATGCCGCCTTCGATCCCGATGCCGCACGCCACTTCCAGATCCGCTTCGACACGTCCTGACCCTGTGGCCGTAGGCATCCGTGCTCGCCCGTCGCCCGCCCGACTGCCGCCGCTGACCGCTTCACCCGACTCCCACGCCTTCCTCGACGACACCCAACGCCGAGCCCGCTTGCGTATCCCCTCGACTCGCCGCCAGCAGCTATCCGCCCGCCAGCCCCGGTGCCCGACGAATCCTATTCCCCACCGCTGTCGCAAATGGCTCTTACTTGACTTTGGCTGGAACTGAAAGAGGATATTATTTCTATCACGGAGTGGAGCTTTCCCCTGTCCCTCCCAATGTGCCATTATGGCATACACCCACACCACAGTGCTCAGGTCGGGCATGGAGGCCGGCATTTCGTCACCGCGCTTCCGTTCCGGGGGCGTAGTCCCGCGCCTTCGTTTTCCTCTTGTGAACACAGGCATTTCTCGGATTCCGCGGCCGGGCGTTTGACGCGATAATTCGGCATTTCGTCACAATTCAAGCGGATTTTTCCTTGACAAGTCCGATTTTCGTGGTATAGTATCCATAAGGGCTGTTGTAGAAGAAGCTCCCTTGGGGCTTTAAGCATGGACGCCTTCAGGCGACCCTGCTTTTTCGCCGTTTTCCCTCAAGTCACTGAAATTTCCCGTGCTGACCGTGCGCCGTTTGGCGCGTGCAGGCTTGGCGTTTTATGGGCTGCTGCCGCATATATGGAGACTGAGCCATGAGCCGATCGATTGCCGTTGCCATCGTTTTGTCGCTTGTTTTCTGTTCGGCCGTGCTGGGCGAGGCGGTTTTCACGAACGAAGTGGAGCCGAACAACACTCGGGTGGCGGCCACGCCGTTGCCGCTGACGCAAGACCCCGCGGGCAGCGGCTTTTTCCTCGGGTTCGGGGCCGGTCAGCAGGATCCGGCCACAAGTGACGCATACAGCGATCCCGATTACTGGCGCTTCGAGGCGCTTGCCGGGGATATTGTTTCCATCGCGGTCGAAACGCCTGACAGCGGGGTGTATCCGTACGTGCAGCTTCGCGACGCGGGGGAATCGGTGCTGGCATCGGATTACTGGCGCGGCCCGGACGACGACGCGTTCATCAGCGCGTACACGATCCCGGTGAGCGGCACGTATTACGCCTACGTCTTCCATCGCAGCGGCTGCCCGTATGCCGGCTCGTACCAATTGCGGGTTGATCTCGCCCGCGGCATTCAGATGGAATATGATCCGGAGTACGCCAACGACAGCCGGGGGAGCGCGAACCTCCTGGCGTTGAAGGCCGCGGCCAATCACCTCACGGCAACCGTTGCAGGCAACGTGATGGCGAACCAAGGGGCGACCATTGACTACGATTACTTCTGGTGGGGCACGGTCAATGCCGGCTGCACGATCGAGCTGACGGTGCGGCTGCCCGGTGCCAGCCGCCTCCTGCCGCGCGTACGGATGTACGATTCCGCCGGCGCCGCGGTCACCGACGAAGACGGCAACACGGAAGACGGCCACTTCCGCGCCACCGTGACTTCGGACGGCATCTACTACGCACGGGTCGACGGGCCCGTCTACTGGTTTGGCGGCCACAGCTACCAGCTCGGTGACCAGGGCCGCTACTGGACCGACGCCGAAAACTACGCGCAGAGCCTGGCCGGCCACCTCGTCACCATCAACAGCGAAGCGGAGCAGAACTGGTTCTACAATGCGTTCGGCCGCCGCTTCGACCAGTGGATCGGCTTCACCGACCAGGCCACCGAGGGCACCTGGGTGTGGGCGAGCGGCGAGCCCGCGACCTACACCAACTGGCAGACCGGCGAGCCCAACAGCGGCAACACATACAACTGGGGCTACATGCACTACGGCAACGGCCAGTGGTACGACCGCTACGAGTGGGCGGGGAACTTCGTGGTCGAGAAGAATGACGCGGGCGACGCCAACCCGGCAGGCCCGGGCCT
>DATLAN010000037.1:0-2027 GCA_035527455.1 Thermoguttaceae bacterium | reverse complement strand
GTCCAGGGGATCGACGTAATCGTCGTCGAGATTGAAGGTCGACTCGAGCAGCATCGATTGGAGCTGCGCCAGACGGCCGTACATCCGCACCCGCTCGTTCAGCCGGGTGTCGCCGTTCGGCCGTGCGTTCGTGATCCGTTCGTGGACGTTGCTCATATTCTCGATCCTATCGCTTGCAAGAGGTTGTTGCCAAGGCCGTCGCCGGGCGCCATGCCCCGATCCAAGACGCGGCAGGCCATTTCCATGGCGTCCGGCCCGTCGTCGTGGTCGCACTGCGGGAACTCGCGGAGTTCGCGAAAGAGTTCCAGGCCGCCCTTGTTCCGGCGAATCTTGACCATGCCTCGGGCCAGGTAGGGTGAGAGCCGCTCGATCCGCAGTTCCTTTTTGACCATGTTTTCCAGCGGCGAGACTCTCAAGGAAAAGATGCCGCGGGCCTCGGCCTGTCGCCGGAATTCGGTGGCGAACAGCGCCTGGAACTGATTCGTCTCGATAGCGAACAGGTCGGGCTTCTTCTCGCAGTGCCAG
Organism: Thermoguttaceae bacterium; assembly: GCA_035527455.1. Taxonomy (GTDB): domain Bacteria; phylum Planctomycetota; class Planctomycetia; order Pirellulales; family Thermoguttaceae; genus DATLAN01. The sequence continues at coordinate 1,502 of DATLAN010000037.1, read as the reverse complement.
TCGATCCCGTCCGAGACGATCTGCGGCGCGGGGATGCGTTCCAGCCGGGCGTCGATCCAGAGCTTGTGGTTAGCCACGCCGACGAACACCATCGCGCAGAAGTCGCCGTGCTTGGAGTCGGCCCCTTTGCTCGGATCGATGGCGATGGCCGAGGCCAGGAACCGCGCCGGCCACTCCGCTTCGTCGGCCCAGATCGAATCGGGAAAGTAGTCGTCCGGCCACGCAATCTCGCCGTAGGTGCCGGGATGCTGCTGGTACATGGCGCCCCACCAGTAGGGCGTTTTGTTCAGCCGGATCCGCTCCAGGTCGGTGGCCGAGAACCGACTCGGCCAGAGCGGCTCGCCCGGGCGCCGGCCCAACACGTCGCCTTCCTCGGCCAGCGCCGGCAGGCTGATCACCTTCCAGCGATCGCCCGTCTCCTCGGCCCGTTTGAGGATCCGCGCGGCCAGGTCGTCATTGTGCCAGCGAGTGTTCATCAGCACGACGGCTCCGCCCGGCTCGAGCCGCGTCGAGCCAACCGACTCCCACCATGCCCAGATCCGTTGTCGATAGACGGGCGAGGTGGCCTGTTCGGCGTCCTTGATCGGATCGTCTATGATGAGCAGGTTGGCTCCGCGCCCGGTGAGCGAGCCGCCGACGCCTACGGAAAGCATCCCGCCCCCGGCGCCGGCGATCGTCCAGTCGGCCCGGGCCTTGCTGGCACCGCCCACGCGAAAGCCAAAGTGTTTCGGGCCCCACTCGTCGAGCAGCATCCGGGCCTCGCCGCCGAATCGCGCGGCCAGCCCGGCGGTATGGCTGGCCAGGACGCCGCGGCGATCGGGGAAGCAGCCTAGGTACCAGGCGGGGAAGTATTTCGAGATCAGCTCCGACTTGCCGTACCGCGGCGGCATGAAGACCATCAGCCGGTCATTCCTTCCCGTGGCGATCTCCATCAGGGCCCGATCGACCATTGCCAGATGTCGTGCCATCTGCCACCGGCCCCGGCTGACCGTCCGCGCCCAGATCGCCGGCGTGGCCGTCTGCCTGTAAAGCTCTGTCGCGGAGGTAGTGTTGATAGTCGTCATCGTCCAGAAGCTCGTTGCGCAAAGCACGCAGGTCGTGCAAAACCACGGCCGTCTGCTGGAGGGCGCCGTTCGTTTCATCGGGCAGCCCCAGGTTCCGCTTCTCCTGCTCCATGTTCAGCCGGTCCAGGCTGGCCAGCGCCCTCACCGCCGCGATCACTTCCCTCGATCGGTGAGGCACCTGGACCGTCTTGCCGTCCCCGTCCAGCACAAGGTTGCCTGCCTTGTCCCGGGCGACCTTCTTGTCGAGGATGATCTTGAGCAGCTTGTCCGCCACCCAGCCGCGAGCCTCGGGCCGGATCCCCCAGCGTGCCACCAGGTTGCAGTCGGAGACGAATTTGTCGGGAGAGGTGAATAGCGCGGGGGCAAGGGGCTCCCTGCTGTCCTCCTCCGGCGTCGGCTGCTGTGGCGGTTGATCCGTCATTCACTTCGTTGGTCCTT
>DATLAN010000036.1:0-2188 GCA_035527455.1 Thermoguttaceae bacterium | reverse complement strand
CTAGTAACTAAACAAAGAACTTTTGGACGAGTGTCTTCGGTGTCCCGAGAGGGAATCGAAGTCGAAAAGCTGTTCGAAGCGAGTTTTCGACTGGCTCTGTTATTGGCAGCAAGAACCACCCGACGTTCGAGAGTGGATGGCACGATGCACCTGTTGATGATCATTTTTCGGTGGCTGATGGAATTCTTGCCCGGCGGTTTTCGGACCGTTGGCATGGAATTGGCATATGCGTCGGTCCGGGCGGTTCGCCACCCGGGGCGACGCGGAATCGGTCGTCCGGACTTCCCCAATGTCGGTTGGATGAAGGTTCGCCCGGTACTGGAAGATTTAGGTGGTCCTGTCCACTGGACCACAGCGGCAATTCCCGCGACCTGTTATCGCGACGGAGCCGAAAGGTTCTGTTCCATCCAGTCCGAAGGTGTCTCGAGCGGGGCGATTCGCGCCCCCAGCGACACGACAGAGCCATCACGACCCGGGCAACCGGCCCGTGGTTGACCTCTCGCCGGCTTCTTGATTTCCTCGCGGGCCATCGCGTGCGGCCGTCGGCAGACGCTGCCGGCACCGCGACGTGCGGGCCCCGACGCTGAAGGCACGCGGCCAACCCCCAGCTTTCCGAGGAAACCAACCGTGTATCAGCAAACTGTTGTTGCCATTGTGATTGCGGTCCCGCTGGCAGCGACCTTGGCCTTCATCCTGGTCAGGCTTCTGGACAGGCTGCGCCGTCGCGACGCCGAATCGGAAGCCCAGGAGACGATTCGCAAGGCCCAGCAGGAGGTCGCCAGCCGCCGCCGCGAGGCCGAGTTGGAAATCAAGGAACTCGCCATCCGCCAACAGGCCGAAAGCGAGAAGGAACTCCGCAGGCTCCGCGGCGAGTTGCACGAACGCGAACGCCTGCTGGACAAGCGCCAGGACGCCCTGGAGGAACAAGCCGAGCAGATCCGCAAACAGGAAAAGATCGTCGAGAGCACGCAGCGCAAGCTGACCGAGAAGATCCAGGACACCAACCGCCGCAAAGAGGAACTCTCCAAGTTGCTCGATATGCAGCGGCAGACGTTGCACGAGCTGTCGGGCCTGAGCCAGGAGGAAGCCACCAACCGGCTGTTGGAACTCCTCGAAACCCAGCTCCAGAAGGAATCCGGCGCGCTGATCGTGAAATTCGAGAAGCAGCTCACCGAGACGTGCGACGAGAAGGCCCGCGAGATGCTGCTCACCTCGCTGCAACGTTACGCCGCCGCCCACACGGCCGAAACGACCACCAGCACGGTGGGAATCCCCAACGACGAGATGAAGGGCCGGATCATCGGGCGCGAGGGACGCAACATCCGCGCTTTCGAGAAGGCCACCGGCGTCGACGTGATCATCGACGACACACCCGGCGTGGTGATCGTCAGCGCCTTCGACATGATCCGCCGCGAGGTCGCTCGAATCTCCCTGGACAAGCTGATCGCCGACGGGCGGATTCATCCGGGCCGGATCGAGGAGATCGTGGCCGGCACGCAAAAGGAGCTGGAGCGTCACATCCAGAAACTCGGCGAGGAGGCCTGCCACGAGGCAGAAATCCACGGCCTGCACGACCGGATCGTCAACCTCCTGGGCCGGCTCCATTTCCGCACCAGCTACAGCCAAAACGTCCTGCGGCATTCCATCGAAGTGGCTTACGTGGCCGGCATGTTGGCCGACGAGATCGGGCTGGACGGGACCTTGGCCCGCCGCTGCGGGCTGTTGCACGACATCGGCAAGGCGGCCGACCACGAAGCCGAAGGCGGACACCCCAAGATCGGCGCCGATCTGTTGAAGCGCTTCGGAGAACGGCCCGAGGTGGTCGCCGCCGCCGCCGGACATCACGACGACCTGAAAGTGGAGAATCCCTACACGGTGCTGGTCGCCACCGCCGATGCCTGCAGCGCGTCGCGGCCGGGGGCACGCCGGGAAACGCTCGAACGTTATGTCAAGAGGATGGAAGAGCTGGAGTCGATCGCCGGAAGTTTCCAGGGCGTCGAGCAGGCCTTCGCCATCCAGGCCGGCCGCGAACTCCGCGTGATGGTCAGTTCCAAGGACACGACCGACGAAACCGCGGCCAAGATCTGCCACGACATCGTCAAGGCCTTCGAGCATCAACTGACCTTCCCCGGCGAAATCAAGGTGACCGTGCTGCGCGAAACCCGGCATGTGGAAATGGCGAGGTAGG
>DATLAN010000035.1:0-11355 GCA_035527455.1 Thermoguttaceae bacterium | reverse complement strand
TGTTCTTCGGTGAGCGCGGCCCCCCGAAGAACATCGAGCGTCGATTCGTTCAAAACCTCCGTGCATGTCGCCATGCCCGCAAGTCATAACACAACACCCCAAAATCCACCAATACGACTTCAGATGGCTGAAATGTTACCTGCTTTCTGACATTGTCCCAACGCGCGGAATGATCTACGATTCGGCCTGAACCCTGCGCGAATGGCGGGTGGGGACCGCCGATCTTTAACATTCGGAGAATTGTTATGGTCAAGACAGGATTCGGAGCAAGCAGAGCGGGCGTCGAAAAATCACTGGTTCTCGGCATCACGGTGGTCGTTTGCAGTGCGTTGCTGACGGTTGCGGCCGATGAGCCGAACCGGACAGCGACCGTCTCGCCACCGACCGCAACGACGTCTCCAAATGTGCCGAGTGCTGAGACGCCGTCGTACGCGCCCGGGTCGAGTGCTGAGACGCCGCGTCCCTATGCACCGAGCGCTGAAACGCCACGTTCCAGGTATACGAGCGCCCCATCTGCAGCCGAACCGGAGGCGTCCAGCGGTGCCGACGCGCCCGTTCCAGAGCGCAAGCGGGTGGTGTTTCATCTGAACCATGTCCCGGCGGCCGATATTGCCACGGCATTGAACAGGTTGCTCGCCGCCGAGGTACCCAACCCCGGGTACTACGACCCGCGGACGCAACCGCGTAGTGCCGTATATTTTGTTCCCGGGGCGACCTCGAACAGCCTGCTTGTCAGCGGCCCGGCGGATGATATCGACGAGGTGACCGAACTTGTCGCGAAACTCGACACTCCGCTGGACGTCGTGACTATCGGCGTCTGCATCGCAGTCACGACACCGGAAGTAACGGCCGGCAAGATCCCCGACGAACTGTTGGACCGCTTGTTGAAGAAAGAGCCGTCCGCGAAGGACGCTTCGGCCGACGACGATTCTGAAGATGCAAGCGTGAAGAAAGCTCCCACCTTGAAAGAAGATGGGGCAGCATGGCTTGCATGGGCCGACAAACAGAATCTTCTTTCAGTATTCAGCCAACACCGTCTCACGACGCTCGACAACCAACCGGCCCGCATCGAGACCAGATCGCTCATACCCACTAACGCGGCAAGTGCCCCATACACGGACACCAGTTACGAAAGGGCCGAATTGGACTTGGCCGTCACTCCTCGGATTTCTCCAGAAGGCGTGGTCACGATGGAATTGCGTGTGGAGTTTCAGACTTCCAAGTTCGGTAGCTCGTACGTTAACGCGACGGTTTCCGCTAAGGACGGACAAACCGTTGTCGTCGCGGGGTGTCCGCAATGCGTGGACGATTCCGTGACGCAGTTAATCATCGCCGTCACCGCGAGTGTCAACCCGGACGATTAACGGGGTCGGGAGTCTCTTTCGAAAAAGACTCCCGACCCGTGTCAGGGACGGGTCAGGGACGCTCCCGACACCTTCTTTTCGGACAGGACGCCCAAAGCCACCACCGGGGCGCCGGGATAGGCGACCGACGAGTCGGTGTGTCCCAAAACAAACGCGTCGTGGGCCGTCGTCAGCGTTTCCAGATGTCGACCGAACGCGTTGACCACCTTGGCGAGGGACTGGCCGGCGCGGACCACGGCGCCGGGACGGGTCATGAAACGAAGGATCCCGCTGGTCGAACTGAGCGGCTGGTTCGAGTACCGCAACGGTTTCCCCATCACTTCCGCCGGCAGCGGAAAGCCGAACGGCTCGTCGTCGGGCTCGATCATGCCCAACTCCGCCAGGATGTTGAAAACCGAACGGACACCGAGTTCGACGTTCTTCTCGTTGACGACGTACGATTCCCCCAATTCGACCGTCAGGGCGGGAATTCCGTGCTGCATCAGGCTGTGGGAGAGCGACGCGCGGATGGACTCCTGCTCCAAGACGACCGGAAACCCCGTCGCGGCGGCCAGCGTCGCCGTGCGCCGGCACAACTCGGAAACGGGCCCCTGCGGCACCGAGTCGAGAACGGTGTAGGGAATCGAACGAATCCAATCGTTGTGCAAGTCCAGCACGATGGTCGGACTGGTTTCCACGATGCTCTGAAAGACTTTCGCCGCAATACGCTCGGCCAGCGTGCCGTTGGGAGTCCCGGGGAAGGAACGGTTCAGATCTTCCTGGCTGATGGTCACAAGCCGTGCGGCCGCCTCGAACCCCAGCGGGTTCATCAGCGGGAACGCACGCAGCTCGCCGTTGGAAAGAGGACGCTTTCGCAAGCGCCTGAACACTTCCTGGACGACCACGATCCCGCCGACTTCATCGCCGTGACCGCAAGCCGTCAGCCACACGACCGGGCCGGGTTTCAGGCTGCTGGCTTCCATGTACGGCAGCCGATGGCGAGACAGATCGGATCCGCTGAGGATTTTCAGAAAGGAATAGTGGAAACGGACGCCTTTTTGGCCGCGACCCCCCGATCTTACCCTTCTTTCGACCATCTTCTGCGCCCCCGTTTCTCGGACGGTCCCTACATCCGCGCCGACCCGTTGGTCGCGTAGCGTGATTGCGCGGCTTCCAGAATCATACGCAGCAGATCGGCATAGCGTAGCCCCGCGTAGCCCGCCATGAAGTTGAATTTGCCGTCCCAGCACCACCCCGGGTTGGGATTCACCTCGAGCAGCTTGATTCGCCCGGCCGCGTCGGCGCGGTAGTCGAATCGGGCGTAGTCGCGGCATCCAAGACGCTCGAACAGCAGGCTCGAGTGGTCGTACAGCCGTCGCGTTTTCTCCTCGCTGATCTGCGCCTCGTGGTACTTGATCTGGTTCCAATAGGCGGAGTCGGGCAGCCACTTCGACTCGTATCCCAGGATCTTCGGCAGGTCGGGGTCGAGGCCGCTGTAATCCACCTCCAGCGGGGGCAGGAAGTGCAGTCCCTGCCCGGGGTTGCCCACGATGCCGATGCTGTACTCCGTGCCCGTGAGAAACTCCTGAATCAACAGCGGTGTTCCGGCGAATTCGCTTCTCATCTCCTCGAGCCGGCCGAGCAACGCCTCGGACGACTCCACCACGGAAGCCTGGGTGATCCCGACGCTGCTGTCGCCGTAATTCGGTTTGACCAATGCGGGAAACGTCGACGGCAGCGTGGCCGAGTGGTCGTCCGGGTCGATGTAGGTCTCCAAGGGGGTCGGCACGTTCAGCGAGTTGGCGACGCACCGCACGTGGAACTTGTTGTAGCATATTCCCAACGAGACGGGACCGGCCCCGGAGTACGGAATATCGAGCATCTCCAAGACCGCCGGCACGTGCAACTCCTTGAAGGCGTCGTTGTCGAATCCCTCGTCGCACAGGTTGAGCACGAAACTGGGCGGATTGGCCCGCAAATCGGCCAACAGCGACGCGTGATTGTCGAGATAACGAAAGCTGAATTCGGGCAATTCCGCCAGCGCGTCGCGGAGTCTGCCGATCGTCTCGAAATCCTCGGGGTTGAATTGCCCGTCGCGTTTGCAGGAATCCGGCAATCGCGGATCGCCCAACAGCACGGCGACTTCGGTCAAGGACGGTTTGCGGAAGTGCGGTTTTGCCGGCATCCGCGGCGACTTGGCGGTGAGCAACATTCGCTTGGCCATCATGCCGAGGTCTTGATTGCGGTCCGATTCCGCCTCCAAAACCTCGTGGGTGCGAATGTGGGTGAAGCCCGCCTGTTCGAGCAGCGCGGTGATCGTCTCGGCCGAGTAGAGCCGCTCGGCGTAGAACTGATCGACGATCACGCCTTTCTCGGCGTGTACCACGACCTCGCGCGAGATCAGCCGCCAGTCGTCCGCCGAGAGCGAACGCTCCCGGCAGACGAAGTGGTTCTGATCGATCCACTCCCAACTGCGAGGTGCGAAGTTCGTCTTGATCCACTCGCCGTTGGTCACGTCCAGCACGATCACGCCGTTCTGCCTCAGCGACCGAATCACGGCCCGCAACACCGCCAGATCTTCCTCCTCGCGGTCGAAATAACCGAACGAGTTGCCCAGCAGGGCGACGCAGTGAAAACCGGTCTCCTTAAGGCGGAACTTCCGCGCGTCGCCTTCGTGGAAGGAAACGTTCAACCCCTGCTGGCGGGCGCGACGCCGTGCCAGGCGGATCAGATACCGCGAACGGTCGACGCCGTACACCTGGCGAAATCCCCGCCGGGCCAGCTCCAGGCAGTGCCGGCCTTGCCCGCAGCACAGGTCGAGAATCCGGTCGTTCGGCTCGAGCCCCGCCGCGCGAATCAGCAGGTCGACCTCGCGCGTCGTGTTGGCGTCGTTCTCGACCACGTCCCCGTCGGTCTTCAGATAGACCGAATTGAAGAGCGTCCGCCACCAGTCCTCGGGCAGATGCCGTTCGAGGTCCGAGACCGGTCCCAACGTACGAACCGCCGTCGTGCGGCCCGCGGAGTCGTTCGGGACCGCCTTTCGCGGCAACGAGGATACCTTCGTGCCGCCTTCAGAACCGTTCTTCACCAAACTTGTTCCCATGATCGAGCAACCATCCTTCGCAGCCGTGGAGATGGAAGAACCCGGCGTCGATCGCGATACGCCGGACGAGAAAGTGCCGAAGGCAGAATAGTATACGGAAAAGCCCCCTTGGGGAAAGAGCGGCACGGGCCGGTTTGTCAGATTTTCCCTTGCTCTTGGTTTCGCGCCCGGCACATGGGGGGCTTGGATTCCCGCAGAACAAACACTATCGTTTCAATCGGGTGTCGAACAGGTTCCCCCTTCAGTTGGTCGTCTTGGCGATCCGGTTCCGTGAGCGCGCATCAAACCAAATTCCGAGTGCTCTTTCTCTGCACGGGCAACTCCTGCCGGAGCCAAATGGCCGAGGGTTGGGCGCGTGAACTGAAGAGCGACGTGATCGAGCCCTTCTCGGCGGGCGTCGAGACGCACGGGCTGAACGCCCGGGCCGTGAAGGTGATGAGCGAAGCGGGGGTCGACATCAGCGGCCACCGCTCGAAACACGTGGATGAGCTTCGTCACGTTGCGTTCGACGTCGTGGTGACCGTCTGCGGCCACGCCCGCGAAACCTGCCCCGTCCTGCCCGGGACCCCGAAGACCGTACACGCGGGCTTCGACGACCCGCCCCGGTTGGCCCGCTCGGCGAAGACCGAGGAAGAAGCGCTGTCCCATTACCGTCGGGTGCGCGATGAGATTCGCCGCTTCGTCGAGCGGCTGCCCGAGGCTCTCGAATGAGATCATAGTAGCCATCTCGCTCCGCGAGATGGGGCCTCCGCGAGATAGGGCCTCGTCTCGCGGAGCGAGACGGCTACTATCCTCTGGTGTCGCGCGGTGGACTCGCCGGCGCGCACCTTCCGCGCCAAACACTCAGGGGAGAAACCGGCCGGTAGGGCGCTAGAGGCCGGTAAGCGTGCGACCACGGCGGGCACGGCGTTCTGCCCTCAAACGGGCACGCCGCTTAATCTCGCTGGGCTTCTCGTAATACTCTCGCCGACGCATTTCTTTCTTGATTCCGCTTCGCTCCACCAATTTGCGAAAGCGACGTACCGCCTCCTGGATTGACTCGCGTTCCCGCAACGTCAGTTTGACCACTCAGTCCTCCTTTTTGCTGGAAATGGATACCAGACCTTCGGCACCGAGCCGAAAACGAAACCTCCTCCACTTCGAAAGATTTCTCCAAGCCGTCTAATTTATACGCATTTCGGGCACCTGTCCACCCATATCGGCCAATGTGTCGCCGATTTTGAAGGAACGGGCGCCGATTCCACTATCTCTACATTCTTAATTATACCACCTCTTCCGGACGACACACTACCGGGCGCCCTCGGACCTGCCCAGTCTGAATGATCGTAAAATCTTGCCTAGATTGCACTTGCTTCGATTCGACTTTTCCAGGTCGGCTGAATCTTCGTGCCCAAGAAGGCCGATTTGTCTACCAAAGCCGATGTCTACCAAAGCCAATGTCTAGCAAAGCCAATGTCTAGCAAAGCCAATGTCCCGCGACTACGATGGAACTCCCTATGAACGCCCCGGTTCCCCATCTCGATGAAATCCTGGAACTGGAAACCCGGCACGAGGATCTGCTGCTGCGCCTGGACGAATTGAACAAGGAGGTGGAAAAGGTGCTCAAAGAGTGCCAGGCGATCCGCGTGGAACGGCCCGGCGGAGCATCCGGCCAGGGTGGCACGTCTGAAGCAACCGAAGGCGTGGACTTCAACGCGGCCCGCGTCACTTTCTCCGATCCAGACGCCCCGACTTCTTGATCGCCCGCCACAGTCGCAGTCCCAACGCGACGCTGACCACGCATCCGGCGGCTCCCAGGGCTGAAATCTCGAGCATGCCCAGCCACGCGATATTGAAAAGCGGCGGGACTTTTCGCGCCAGAAGCAGCGTCGAGCCCAGGAACAACGCGCTGGCCAGCATCCCCAGCACCAGCCGGTTGACCGACGGCTCCAGCCCCCGGTGGTCCAGGTGGACGTCGAACTTTCCACTTTGGACCTGTTCGAGAATATCGACCACGCCCCGCGGAAGGGCCTCCACCATGCGCTCCACCTCGGAGTAAAGCCGCCGCATCTTGCGGAGCCGACGGCCGGGCGAAAACAGCCGCCAAAGCATCTTCTTCCGGTAAGGTGCCATCAACTCCACCAGGCTGAACTTCGGGCTCAACAGCCGGGAAGTCCCCTCCAGCGTGACCAGCACCTTGATCAGCATGGCGATTCGGGCGGGCAGCATGACGTGGTAACGCCGCATCATCTCGGTCATCTCGTTCAGCGCCCCGCTCAGATCGAACCGATCCAGCGACTGGGCCCCGTAATGGGCCAGGAAATCGGCCACGTCGAGGCTCAACGCCGCCCGGTCCAACTCCGGCGGAACCGCCCCCACGCGCGTGATGATCGCCGTCAGGTGCCCGGCGTCCCCGTTCCCCACGGCCACCAACGCCTCGGCAATATCCTCATGCAGTCGCTCGTCGATCCGGCCGACCATCCCGAAATCCAACAGCCCGATCACCTGGCCGTCGGTCAGCAGGACGTTGCCCGGGTGGGGGTCGGCGTGGTAAAAGCCGTTGGAGAAGATCATCTCGAGATAGAGATTGGCTCCCCGCCGGGCGATCTCTTCCGGGTCGAACCGGGCCGCCGCCAGCCGCTCGGTCTCCGACAGCTTGATGCCCTCGATCAATTCCATGGTCAGCACGCGGTTGCTGCACAACTCGGGATAGGTACGGGGAATATGGACGGTCCGATTGCGGCGGAAGTCGCGGGCGAACTGCTGCATGTTCCTCGCTTCCCGGCTGAAATCCAGTTCCCGGCGCAGCGTCCGACTCAGTTCGGTCACGACCGCTTCGGGGCGGAAATTCTGGAACTCCGGCAGCCGCTCGGCCAGATGCGCCATCCCGGCCAGGATGTCCATGTCGGAGTGGATCTTCTTCTCGATGTCGGCGTGTTGAACCTTCACGACGACCGGCTCGCCCGAGGGAAGGCGGGCGCGGTGTACCTGGCCGATCGAGGCCGAGGCCATCGGCTCGTCATCGAACTCGGCGAACAGTTCGTCGACGCTGCGGCCCAGTTCGGCTTCGATCGTCGAGCGGACCACCTTGGCCGGGTCGGCCGGCGCGTCGGCTTGCAGGTGTTGCAGTTCCTCGGCCAATTCGACGCCGATCAGGTCGGGCCGCGTGCTCAGGACCTGGCCCAGCTTGACGAACGTGGGCCCCAGTTCGGCCATCGCCAGCCGCACCCGCGTTTTCCATGCCGTTCGAGCGATCGCCTCCCCGCCGCGTGCCTTGAGCAGATCCTTGGCAAAATCGGGCCCCAGCCGGCCGATCCAATGGGCCAACTCGTATTTGCTCAGCACCGAGAGGATTTCCCCCCAGCGGTTCAGATGTCGATAAATCTGCGGAATCGACGAGATTTTCATAACGCCGCGGCCGGCCTGAGCGGTTTGCCCCCTCGATTCCAATGTAACTCCGCCGCCGCCGCCGTACCAGCCGCCGGGTGCAACGCCCATGAGGATCTGGCCATTGCGTGAAACGATACGTGTCCAGGACGACGATGGCCGTGCGGTTGACGTGAGCCGGCGGCAAAGCTCCTCGATCAAACCCCCTCTCTGGAGTGCCCTGCGACTCGGCGTGGCATTTCGTGGTCGATCAGCGGTCGGCATATGTAACCGAATTGGTTGACAACCGGGCAGGCAGTCTCGACAATCGGGGCGTGGGGGCAGAGAGGCGGATGCCTTCGGAACGTTCCGAACACATCCCGCGAAAACTGCGCGGCCGAATCACCACTTTCTCGGGAGGAATAACGCCATGTGTGAAAACTGCTCGCGTCGGGAATTCATAAGCACCACGGCACTCAGCAGCCTGCTCCTGGCAGGCGCTCGGGCCGGCGGCCAAACCACGGCGGAGGGAACGCCTCCCGCGCCCTTGCCCTCGAAGGTCCGCATCTGCGCAATCTTCGCCGGCAACCCCACGCCCGCCGATCGAGGCTGGGGCGTTTGCGAAGAAGAAATCGCCGCGATGCAGGAACACCTCAAGCAGGTGGAGAAGAAACTGGGCAACGTCGAGTTCGTGGTCGGACGGGCCAACACGGCCAACGAGGCCGCGGCATTGATGAAGCAGGCCGGCGATGAGGCTCCCGTTTTGGCGGTCAACCTGTGCATCGGCGGGTTGCTGCGGGTCTCTGGGCCGATCCTGGAGAGCGGGCGGCCGTTGGCCGTCTTCTCCGCCCCGGCCAGCGGGCACGACTGGATGTATCCCTTCCGCTGGCGGCAAGAGGGAAAACCGGTCACGATGTTCACCAGCAGCAGTTACGAGGAGCTGGAACGCGCCGCGCGGCTCCTGCGCGTGATTCCGCTGCTGCGCCATAGTCGCGCGCTGGTGTTTCTGCCGCTGCGGGGTACGCCGGCCGCCCGTTCGCCCGAGGAAATCAAGTCGCGCCTGGGCTGCGAGATGGTGGTCGTCGGGCAGGATCGTTTCGACGAGTTGATGAAAAGCGTCGATCCCCAAAAGGCCGAGGCGGACGCCCAACAGTGGATCCGCGAGGCCAAGAAGGTGGTCGAGCCCACGCACGAAGACGTGTTGAAGGCCGCCCGGGCGAACCTCGCGCTGGGGCAATTGATGGACGAAGAAAAGGCCCAGGCCCTGGCCGTGGGGACCTGCATGGGCTGGCTCGGGCGAGGATTCCCCTGCCTGGGGTTCACCCGGCTGCGCGACCGCGGCATTCCCGCCGCGTGCGAAGGCGACATGGATTCGGTGTGGACCATGCTGCTGTTCCAGTACATGTTCGGCATCCCGGGCTTTCAGGGCAACGCCACGTTCGACACGTCGAAGAACGCCCTCTGGACCGCACACTGCGTGGGACCGACGAAAATGGACGGTCCCGACGGCGAGGCCGCGCCCTATCTGCTCCGCAGCCACTCGGAGATCGGCGGCGGCGTGGTGCCGGAGATCCAATACCGCATCGGCCAGAAGATCACCCGCACGAAGCTCGTCAACCTCGAATCGCTGCTGATTTCCACGGGCACGATCCGCGAGGTGCCCGAAAAATCGGTGCGAGCCTGCCGCACCCAAATCGTCACCGAGGTGGACGACGCGGCCGGAATGGTCCGCAAGTGGGGCGGCGGCGTCCTGGAGGGCGACATGATGACCCTGCTCCATCGCGTCGTCTTCTACGGCGACCACCTGCAAAGCGCTCGCCATCTGGCCGACCTGATGAAGATGCAGGTCGTGGAAGAGGGGTGAGATTAGGGATTAGGGATTAGTGGGGCACGATTCCATCGTGCCGGCACGATGGAATCGTGCCCCACCACATGTAGGACGGACTTCCAGTCCGTCGCGACGGACCGGAGGTCCGTCCTACATGCCTCTGGAAATGCCAACGACGCTGTGGTATTCTCGGCTATGGTGGCTCGCACAACTCCCATCATCGCATGAACGAAGGAGAGATCAGGATGCGTGATCTTCGTTTGAGGTTCGGCCTGATGACCTGTCTGATGGTTCTGTTGCTTGGATCGGGGTCTGTCTTCGCTGCCGATGATGCCGCGCTGCCCGGAGTGAAGCGGCAATGGTACGGGTTCGATAGCTACACGGGCGATGGGCGGATTGTGGTCGTTCCGCACGAGGTGGCCGAAGGCAAACCCTGGGTCTGGAGGGCACGCTTCTGGGGGCACGAGCCTCAGTTCGATATCGCCATGCTCAACAAGGGGTATCATCTCGTATACTGCGACGTCAGCAATCTGTTTGGGAACCGCCAGGCTGTGCAGCGCTGGAACGAGTATTACAGGTATCTCCACCAGCAGCACGGATTCGCCGAGAAGGTTGTGCTCGAGGGATTCAGTCGCGGCGGACTGATCATCTACAACTGGGCTGTCGCCAATCCAGAGAAGGTGGCCGCCATCTACGGCGATGCGCCGGTCATGGATTTCAAGAGCTGGCCGGGCCCCGAGAGTCCCGATATTCACAGGACTTATGGCTTCCAGAGTGCCGATGAGGCCAACGCCTATCAAGGCAACCCGGTGGACAACCTGGAGCCCCTGGCGAAAGCCGGCGTGCCCATCATCCATGTGGTCGGCGATGCGGACGAGGTGGTGCCCATTGCCGAGAACACATCGCTGGCGGAAAAGCGATACAAGGAAATGGGCGGCGTCTTCGAGGTGATCCACAAACCGGGTGTCGGCCACCACCCCCATTCGCTCAAGGACCCCGCACCGATCGTTGAGTTTGTCGTGAAGCACACCACCGGCAAGAAGTAGTTTGTTCATCTCGGATAATTGTCCGGGCTACCCGCCTGTAGGACGGACTTCCAGTCCGTCGCGACGGACCGGAGGTCCGTCCTACTACGAAGTGGATGCTACAGTTAAAGCTTGTCGAACTTCCAACCCAACTCCTGCCATGCCGGGCGCAGCCAAAGGCCGCATTCGGAAGGTGAACGACCTGCCTTGGCCGGATTGGACGCGATGTATTGGATCGCGCGGTAAAGGTGTTCTTCGTCGCGAATGATCCGGTCGAAACTCTCCTCTTGCCAGAGCGTCCCCTCGAGGCCCAACAGCGCGTTGATCTCGCGCGAACTGAACGTCTTCCAACTCTGTAGTATCTTCTCCAGTGGGTGGACGGCAGGAATCAGCGGCCGGACAATCAGATGCACATGATTGGGCATCACGACGTGGCAATCCAACTCGTACCGCTTGTCGTCGAAGTGGTGCATCGAGGCGACGACTTGCTCCACGGTGCGACGGTCCTTCAGCAGGCAGCTTCCCATCCCCCCGTCCAGCCACTGCTCGGACCTTTGCATGGTCTGCCGCGCGAGCGACTCCCAATCGGCTTGGCTGCGGGGCGGCGGATGCTTCCGCTGCCATTCCTCCTTGATCTCTCGAAGCTCGCGCAATCTGCTTTGCGGCAACGAATCGGCCTGTCGGAACGTTACGAAGTAGGTGGCGCCGTCT
>DATLAN010000034.1:0-4458 GCA_035527455.1 Thermoguttaceae bacterium | reverse complement strand
GTCTGGGACGCCCAGACGGGCAAGGTTCTGACCATCCACGCCTGCCCCACTTGCAAGGGCCCGTTCCTGGAAATCAAGAAGCCGGACGAGTTGAAGCACTGCCCGGTCTGCAGCAAGCCACATTTCGCCGTAGACGAGAGTAAGCCGAGAATGGCAATCGACTGAGGTTGACCTGCAGCGAGCATTCGTTCAGACGGCGTTCAACCAGTTGCAGACGTACAAGCGGCAGATTCCTTCGCTGTTCGTCTACAACGAGACGCTGATTGTCTCGGACGGACTGCAAGCCCGAAGGGGTTCCTTGGCGGCCGCCCCTTCATCACTCTTCACCAACCAACTTACCCGCTGGCGACACGATGAAGCTGTCGCACAATGGGGCCAAGGTGTGCTGGTCCAGCGAGTTTATGTGCCCCATTTGGGTGGAATCAACGCCGTGACATTCCACCCATTAGGGTGACGAAAACTCGCCGGACCAGCGCCCCTGTCGTGATTCTATGAAAGAGGGGTAAAAAAGGTTCTCCTGGAATGGTACGGCGTAGCCGTGTGGCTCGCCAACATGTTTGTCCACCCGCTCTGGCGAGCGGGCTAACCAGGAGAACCTATTATATTGTACCTTGGAATCGATCTCCATGGCAAGCAGATGACCGTTTCGCTCCGCAACCAGGCTGGGGATGTGCTCGTGCGACGGCAAGTCAGCACTCGCCCGAAAAAGGTGGAGGAGTTCCTGGGGCAGGTGCATCAGTTGGGTACGGATGATGGGGGGGCTTTTGTGGCGGTCGTCGAGGCATGTGGATTTCATGATTGGCTGGTCAAGCGTCTTCAGGTGGATGCTCCGTGCCAGGACGTGGTGGTCGTCCAGCCGATGAAGCGGTCCAAGAAGAAGACGGATCGCCGTGATGCGAACGCGTTGAGTGAGTTGCTGTGGGTTAATCGGGAGCGTCTGCTGCGAGGTGATCGCGTGCAGGGAGTACGCCGGATCCATCTTCCCGGCCAGGAGGAACGGCAGGACCGACAACTGACGCAGCTGCGCGACGGTTTGGTACGGAAACGGACACAAACCATCAATCAAATTCACAAGATCCTGCGACGCCAGAACCTGGAATGGGAGCGGCCGACGAAGACGTTCCAGACGCAGAGGGTGCGTCACTGGTTGAAGACGGTCGAGCTGAGCGAGACAGAACGGTTTGCCACGGACCAGTTGTTGGCCCAGTGGGACCTGTGGGAGCAACAGATCAGGGGGGTGGAGAAGAGGATCTTCATCCGTTTCGAAGAAAACGAAGATGCGCAGTTGCTGGCCACGATGTTTGGCGTCAGTCGGTTCATCGCCTTGGCGATTGCCTGCCGTATCGGTCCGATGGATCGCTTTCCGCGTGGTCGCTCACTGGCGAATTTCTTTGGTCTCACGCCGGGTTCGCGCAGTTCGGGGGAGACTCAACGGCTGGGTTCGATCACCAAGGAGGGGAGCCGCCTGGTACGTTGTCTGCTGGCACAGGTGGTGGTGAACGTACTGCGTCGCGATGGCACGTTGCGTGCCTGGTACAAACAGATCAAACGCCGGCGTGGCTCGAAGATTGCCCGCGTGGCGGTGATGAGACGTTTGGCGGTGATCACGTGGCACATGCTGAGCAAGCGCGAGGCTTGGCGGCCAGGCATGTTGGCGCAACCCAGTCGGCCGGCGGCGGGCGATCCTCGCACGGCTTGTGAGGCGGTCGATCGTGACGCCGTGCTGGCTCCGTGGCGTGAACTGGCGGCCTCGACCGAGGCCGCCGGGGAGAGTACCGGTTCCTCTTCTCTGTTCAGGGTTTCGGGGGAGGTGGAATCATGCCGGGCGTGAACTTCGATCTGTTGCGAGAACGGATTTCGATCGTGGACGTCTTGCGTTTGTTGAATCTTACGGCGTGCGGCCGGCAAGAGGATCAGCTTCGTGGTCCGTGTCCGGTGCATGGTTCGTCGAGTCCGCAAAGTCGGTCATTTACGGTAAACGTGCGTCTGGGCCGCTATTATTGTCACCGTTGCGGTTCCGGCGGTAACGCGCTGGAGCTGTGGGCGGCGGTACACGGCGTCAGTGTTTACGCCGCAGCCATCGAATTATGCCGATCGCTGGGGCTGGAGGTTCCTTGGATTCATCGTTGGTAACTGGAGGTGGAGGAGTAAGAATCCTCCTGGAGTGATTGTATCGATCGTGGTGCGAGCCACGATCCCTGCGGGCCTTGCTCAGTCCGAGGTGGACCATAGATTCGTCGGGAGTGATTTCAGACGGACGTTGTGCTGATTGGGACGAGCTTGGTCGCGCAGGATGGTCGCAAAGATTCATTCCGTGCGAGGTCGCCTGGCCCCCGGGCGGCCTGACCGCTTGCCGCAGGGGAGCGGATTCACGAAGGGATGGTTTGAGATGCAGTCGCCATGAAAAGAACGCCTGCAAAAACCCGATGAGAAGACCATGAGCATTCGACCGGAGGATTTCCAAGCTTCTCAGTAGAGGACACCATTTCGAGCGAACGACAATCAATCATCGCGAAAAAACGAAGCTCTCGGGCTTCGCCGGAGAGTGTATGCAATGCCCCGAACAGAAGTTCGGGAAAATTTCAGGAGACCCCCCTTGACCCAAGAAGCTCTTTCAGGGATGATTCTCTGAAAGAGCGGTCCTCCTGGTGGTATATACGATGTAGTAGGTGTACTACTCATCAAAACCACAAACAGGAGGACCGACAATGTTGTACCTTGCCATCGACCAGCACCGCAAGCAGTTGACCGTGAATCTTCGCAATGAACAAGGCGACGTGTTCCTGAAACGCCAGGTCAGCACGCAGTGGCTGCGGGTGCGGAAGTTCCTGGAGGAAGTGCAGAAACAGAGCCAGGCGGAAGGAGGGTTTGTGGCTATTCTGGAAGTTTGCGGCTTCAACGACTGGCTGCTGAAGTTGCTGGTCGAGTATGGTTGCCGCCAGACGATCCTCATCCAACCGGAAAAGCGGTCGAAGAAGAAGACCGATCGTCGGGATGCCAACAACTTGGGCGAGATCCTGTGGGTCAATCGCAATCGGCTGTTGGCGGGCAAGAAGGTCCAGGGGATCCGCCGCGTGCAGCCTCCGTGCGAGCGGGACGCGGGGGACCGGCAGATCACAGCACTCCGCAAGCGGCTGGGGCAACTCCGCACGCGGACCGTCAACAAGATCAAGCACATCTTGCGGAAACACAATCTGGAACAGGAATGTCCGACGAAGGGGATCGGCACGATCAAGGGGAAAAAGTGGTTGGTCCAATTGGCTTTGGGAGTGATCGACCGGCTGGATATGGATCAACTCCTGGCACAGTGGCAGCTCTGGGATGAGCAGATCGCGAAGGTGGAAACCCAGATCCAGAAACGGCAAGCCGAGAGTAAGACGGCGGCCGTGTTGGCGACGATCCCGGGCTGCGCGGCGTACAGCAGCCTCGCATTAGCCTCCCGGATCGGCTCGATCGAGCGGTTTCCCCGGCCGAGCAGCCTGGCGAACTACTGGGGCCTGACGCCGGGCTGTCGGAACTCCGGCCAGGCCACCGACCGGCTGGGCTCGATCACCAAGCAGGGCAGCGCCATGGCACGCTTCATCCTCGGGCAGTTGGTGCTACACGTCTTGCGGCGTGATCCGTGGATGAAGGCATGGTACGGAAGGATCAAGAAGCGGCGCGGCTCGAAGATCGCCCGAGTGGCCGTGATGCGTCGCTTGGCGACGATCATTTGGCACATGCTCAGACACAACGAACCTTACGTGATGGGCGGCCCGCCGGCACGCAAACTGGCGACGGAAGCAGCGTGAGGTTGCATGGCGGCCGGTGCGAAACATGTTTGGGGGGAGTCGGATTTTCGGAGGTATGGTAGGGCAAATGAATGACGCAAGAAGACAAAACAGCCCTGGCGGTTTTAGCCACCAGGGCCTTACGGGACATTCACCCGCCCTAGCCCGGCTATTCCTTGTCGGGTTGCGTCCCCGCAGAGCCCGACTCCGCTTCACCGGACGAAACCATTATAGAACAAGAGGAGGAACAGGGGAAAGCGAATGACGGTTGCATCGGCCCTCCTTCCTGGCGAAGGAGAGGCCCTCGTGGACGCAAGGCCAGTCTGAGTGTCCCCGTGGACTCGGCCCGGTTGCCGAGCGTAATTCTGATTGAGACGGCCTGTGTCCGCGAGACGGTCGCAATAGAATACTCGGTGTCAGGTCCCAGTCGGCCTGACCGACTGCCGCTATCGGCAGGCGGATTCACGAAGGGATGGATGGGGGTGCCGCCGCACGTGAAAAGAACGGCGCGAACAACCTCGAAGCACATGACCGTGACAATCGAATCCCAGAACCGATTCCTCAACCCAACCCGAATTGCCAAGAAAATGCCCTTCAGGGGCTAGGCGTGGAGCGTACGCAAACAATCCGCCATGAGACCCCCAAAAAATCGCCAGGAGGCCCTTGACTCCAGAAGCTCTTTCAGGGA
>DATLAN010000033.1:0-7479 GCA_035527455.1 Thermoguttaceae bacterium | reverse complement strand
AGACACCATCCTAGTTTGTGACCTTGGGAGGACGGCCGCCCTTTTTGGGAAAGAGGGGGCGATCGAGGAGCTTTTCCAGTTTGGCGATGAAACGCTTCCCGTCAGGCGAGAAGTCCGACGAATCGACGGTCTCTTCGTGCTTCAGCACCCTCACAAGGCCCGCTGGCCCAGCGGCCGCGCCGGGCGGATCTTCGGCGTATGTTTGGTGGCCAAAGGCCTACCCCAAAACCAACCGTCAACGCGATGACCATGCCTGGAAGCCGAAGTAGACTCATCGCAGAAACTGGGAGAGCCCGCGCGAGCGACCGAACGCCTTTACCGGCAACGCTTTGCGACCCCAGGGCACGATGACGTACCACCGGGCAACCGAATTCTTTCCCGCCCCACGCCACCGGGCCCGGCGCCGTCGGCCGGTTGTTCCGGTGCGCAAGTCCTTATCCTCACAAGACTTCGATCGTCCGCACCCCCTTGACAGACCACCGTCCTCCGGTTTCATTTGGGCCATTGTTTCCTCGACGCAAGTCGTTTCCCAGCAGCACATTAGAGCATTTCTGGACACTTTTTCTCGATTTCGACTTTTCGGGAACAACAATCCCCCGAGCCGCCCAGGATCGTTCGTAGTGACCGCATTCATGCGGTTTCCCTCCGATTCATCATTCACCACAACCAGCCCGCGATAACTATACTGATATCCACCACCATACCGCACCGCTCCTCACGAATCGATGCCGTATCTTGTGCCACCTGAAATGGGTAGCGCCGTCGATCTTGCGGAACATCCTGTGCCACAGTGTGGCAGAGCCACGGGAGGATTGCGGTGAGCCGGTCACCGTGCCGATCCGAGGGGCCGTGCGAATTCCTCTTGTTGTCGAGCAACACGGGCGATCTTGCGAAAGAGTCAAGCAACATGGTAGGATCGCTTCCACAAGATCGACGGTGCCGTAGATGCCACCCGCGATCTACTTCTGCCGGGGTTGATGAATAGAGAGGTAGCTCTTATGAACACGAACATGGAAACGAATTTGCCTGGCCGGTTGCGCAACACGTCTTTGCCCATCGGCAATGCTTTGCTGCCGGTGTTCGAGGCGGTTGTCAATTCTGTTCATGCGATCGAAGAGGCCGGTATTCCTTCCAAGGACGGGCGGATTTTCCTGACGATCCTTCGCGACGCCCAGCAGGCGTTCAAGTTTGAAGACGAGACGAAGAAAGGAGGTTCGGAGCCAGCCGAGCGCATCGTCGGCTTTAGGATCACTGACAACGGCATTGGTTTCAATGATGCGAATATGGAGTCGTTCCGGACACTGGACGGCGAACATAAGGCAGACAAGGGTGGTCGCGGCGTCGGGCGGTTGCTCTGGCTGAAAGCGTTCAAGAGAGCAAACGTCAGCAGTCTATTCAGGAACGACGAAGGTGAAATGAAGTCACGGTCCTTCGTATTCAATGCTGTCGAAGGGATTGTCGACGAGACACTCGAAGATGCTGCTGTCGATGCGAGGAACTCGACGACGGTGGATCTTGACGGATTCGAGAAAGAATACCGAAAGAACTCTCTGAAAACCGCTCCGTCGATCGCTAACAGCCTTCTTGAGCATTGTCTGTGGTATTTCGTGCGTGCCGGCGGTGCGCCTAAGATCATTGTCCAAGACGGTAGTGATGTGATTGAGCTTGACACCGTATACGAACATCACATGGTGTCGTCGGCGGCTACAGACTCCTTCACTATCAAGGATCAAGAGTTTGTGCTAACCCATGTCAAAATGCGTGCTACCGCATCGCGCTCACATGCTATCGCTCTGTGTGCGGCCAGTCGGCTTGTAAAGGAGGAAAACATCGCCGGAAAGATTCCAGGGTTGTATGGCAGACTGAAGGACAATGCCAGTGAGTTTGTGTATATGTGCTACGTAGCGTCCGACTTTCTCGATAAGGCGGTGAGGTCCGAACGGACCGATTTTGACATCCTGGAGGACACGAGGAAGCTTCTCAGTGACCATGAGATCGCGTTGGACGAAATCAGGGACGCTGTTATCGCTAAAGCATCGGAGCACCTGTCGAAGTACTTGGCAGAGAACAGGAAAAGATCCAAGGAGCGAGTGGAAAACTTCGTGGCAAAGAAGGCTCCTCGTTATCGCCCAATACTGGGGAGGATTCCGGAGGAGAAGCTGGGCATTGATCCTGGGATCTCGGACAAGGAACTCGAATTGACCTTGCACAAGCAACTTGCAGATATTGAAGGACAGTTGCTCGCCGAGGGACATGATGTAATGTCGCCCAAAGAGGGTGAGCAGCGCGAGGATTACCAGAAACGCTTGCAGGATTATTTGAAGACCGTTCAAGATATCAAGAAGTCGGACCTCGCCAACTATGTGTTTCACCGGAAGGTTGTCCTTGACCTTCTGGGAAAAGCGATCCAAAAGGGTGAAAACGGCAAATACGCAAGAGAGGACCTCATTCACAACCTGATTATGCCAATGGGAACCGATTCCAATGGGGTCGAGCCCACAGGCTGCAACCTGTGGCTAATTGATGAACGGTTGGCATTTCATGACTACTTGGCATCAGATAAGACATTGACATCGATGCCGATAACTGGCTGTGCTGACAGGCAGGAGCCGGATATCTGCGCACTGAACGTGTTCGATAATCCGATTCTGGTATCGGAGGGAGACAGGGTACCGTTGGCTTCGATTGTGATTGTCGAAATCAAGCGTCCGATGAGAAATGATGCGGCACAAGGCGAGGAAAAAGATCCTATTGAGCAAGCGCTCGACTATCTCGAACGGATTCGACAAGGGAAGGTCACGACGGCTTCCGGGCGGCTTATTCCACGGTCAGAAGATGTTCCCGGATTCTGTTATGTGCTATGTGACATTACGTCGACGGTCGAAAAACGGTGTCAAGTGCATGACGCAATTCGAACGAGCGACGGCCTTGGTTACTTCTTCTATCACAAGAATTTCAAGGCCTATCTGGAAGTGATGTCGTTTGACCGGCTTGTGAATGCAGCAAAGGAGCGGAACCGAGCATTTTTTGACCGCCTGGGCCTTCCAACGACTTGAATACGAAAACCGCGGGTAGCCCGGACACTTTTCCGCACAGGGCGACCCACTGGGCAGGACTTCTTCGGAAAAGTGTCCCACTTGCGCAGCAACAAGAGGTCCTGTACGAGCGCGAGACGAGTCTCCCGGCCAAGCACGCGAGATCCGCGCTCGCAACTGGGCGACGTTGCTGCCCGGTTCACGACTCCCGGCGGAAATCCGTGCCGGGAAGGGTCAGGACGAAATCGGGACCGAAGGCCCTCGCGGGCGTGGAGAAGCCGGGGGGTGACCCGCCGGCGGCGACGCGATCGACGGAAGCCAACGCCGAGAGGACCGTGAAAAGGTATCCGTCGGGCGTTTCCAGCGTGGCCTCGGCCGAGCGGCCCTCGGCGTCGTGGACGCGGCCCCAAAGGGAAGCGCCGCCGGTTTGCCCGCCGCGCGACGGGGTGCTTCTGACGACCCGCTGAATCGCCCGGCTGAGCAGGCTGCGAAGGGGCCGGAACTTCAGCAACGGCACCAGCCAACGGCCGCCGCGGAGCACGGCGATCTGCAACTTCGGCAAGGCCAGATAGACCTCGATGTTGCCGATGCCCGTGGTGTACCAGGCCGAGGCCACGTCGCCCCAGGGGACGGTGACCGCGCGTTGCGTTCCGCCGCGGAAGGGAACCGCCATCGACTTCCACGCGATCGGCACCTTGACGATCCGGCCGTCGATCCGTGCCCGTCCGCCGGCGGCCAATCCTTCGAGGACCGTTCTGGCCGTGCCGGGGGTCACCTGCCGGGGAAGCGTGAAGGCGAGCTGCAGGTGCGTGGCGTGGGGCACTTCCCGGGCGAGCATCGCGGCCAGGCAATCGGTCGCCACCACGTCGAACCCGACCGCCGGGATCAGGCTCACGCCGGCCTCTTGCGCCGTGCGGTGATACGCCGCGGCCGCCTCGATCACGGCGATCTCGCCGGTGATGTCGAGGTAATGGGCCCCAGCGCGCAGGCACGCCTCGATCATCGGCCGGCTGGTGGCCGAGAACGGCCCGGCACAATGGAGCACGGTCGCAACGCCCGCCAGATGCCGCGCCGTTTGCGCCGGATCATCGGTCAGCGGAAAGACGCGGCTTTCGCATCCCAACTCGGCGGCCAATGCTTCGATCTTCGCGGCGTTACGACCCGCCAGGATCGGCCGCATCCCCCGCGCCACGGCCTCCCGCGCGATCGCCCCGCCGGTATGGCCGCCGGCTCCGTAGATCATCCAAGCTGAATCAGACACGGTTGCATCCTTTGCGTAGGGTGCGTGAAACGCACCGGTTTCAACATGGTGTGGTGCGTTTCACGCACCCTACGGGCTTTCCGCATACCACAACGACTGCCAATACGCCTGGTCGGTCGCGTAGACGTCGATCTGGGCGTCCGCCGGCAGATCGGCCGGGAGGATTTCGTATTTCTTCATCTCGCGGACGTACATCGGCCAGGGACGGAAGCCGGGCATGTCGAAACGCTTGATCCGCTCCAGGTGCTGCTCGCCCTCGCGACACAGCCCGAGGATCTTCTGATAGTCCGGGTCGCTCGTGTCCACGAACACGTCGGCCGGCTTGTCCGCTTCGCCGCTCTTCTCCTTGCACAGGCCATACCCGCCGGCTTCCTTCGCCAGCGGTGCCAACAGGATCAGCGACTTCTCCGGCCGCGTCAGGTTGAACATCAGGTGGCGCGAGTTTCTTACCCGCACGTCGCTGAAATCGGGATTCGACAGCACCAGGCCGAGATTGTCCGAAAGGTATTGCGGCAGCGGGCTGGTGCGGTCGTGGCAGGAAAGGCACCGGCGGCGGATCGCTTCGGAGGCGTCGATCGAGGCGGGCCACTGGCGGTCGGACGTCTCGAGCTGGCTCCAAGGGAAGCCGCCGATCATGCCCGTGCCCAGGGCCGCGTACGTGCCGGGATAAACGGCCGCCGACTCGATCCAGTAGCGGATCATGTCCTGCTCGTGCGGCGTCAGCGCCGCGTCGTAGTGGCTGCCGTCGAGCATCTTCATCAACGGGCTGGCCGACGTGCCGACCGATCGCGGCGGCAGATTCGTGCGCACCGCGTCGCGCCCGTCGGAGACGTATTGCAGAGCGGTCAACGTGAAGTAGGCGTGCGAATAGATCGGGCCGCGATCGCCGCTGAGGATCACGCCGCCGTCGGGCCGGTCGTAGTCGTGGCATTTCAGGCAGTGCCGGTCGAGGATCGGCTGGATATCGCGCGGGAAATCGAAAACCTCGGGCACGCCTTCGATCGGCCGGACCTTGCTCGGCGGGCGACCGAGCGCCATGATCGAGCCGCGGCCGGGGTTGCTGGGCGTGCGGGTCCGCTGCTCGTGGCAGCCGACGCAACTGGTCGTTTCGTCGGGCAGCACGGTCAGGAAGCTGTGCATCCGCTTCACCGAGTTGTCGTTCTCGTCCAGCGCCACGAAGAAGAAACTCCGCAGTGCCGGCAGTTCCATGTAGGCCGAACCGTCCGGCTCGACCGGCACGGTGCCCACGACCCGTTCGAGCGTGTAGGTGCCGCCGTAGCTGATCGGGGGCATCTTGCCGCTGTCGTTGATCGGCTTGGGCAGCGTTTCGAGCACCAGGAGCTTCTTGATCTCGCCCGGCGCGACTCCTTCCATCCGCCGGCCGTTGTAGATGTCCGAGAGGATCAGCCGGCCGGTGGGCACCTCGGGCGTCGCTCGGACGGGGATGATCCGCTCGCGGTCGCGGCGATGCAGCGGCCGCGGTTCGTGCAGCTCGACGCCCAGCTTCTCCAGTTCCGGCGGCAGGCGGTAGAGTTCGCGAGTCTCCCCCCGATCGTTCATCGCCAACAGCTTCGACCCCTGGGCCACCAGGAAGCAATCCTCGGAAAGTGGATAGGGGTCGCGGAAACTGTCGCCCTGGCTGATCTGCCGGGCTGATCCGCGGTCGTCCGGCCCGGCCTTGGCGGTGACGATCGTGATCGCCCCGGCGTGTTCCCGGCGGCCGTGGCCGGGCGAGAAGACGGCCACCACCTCGTTGTCGCTGCCGGGGATCGGCTTGGCGTCGATCATCAGCGTGCCGGGATGGAGGTTGCCGAAGAAGATCGTCTGGGCGGTCCCGTCGGGATTGGCCGTCCAGAGATGGTGGAAGGCCACGCGGCTGCGGTCGACGTATTCCCAGCGCGTGTAGATCACCCGGCCGTCGGGCAGCGGCCAGGGCGCGTTGTCGTGTTCGATGTTCCCGGAGAGCGGCCGGATGTTCGTCCCGTCGGCGTCGCAGCGGTAGAGCACGGCCACCGGCGTCATCCAGCAGTTGACCCAGCGGTTGCAGCGGCTGGAACAGAACATGATCGAGCCGTCGGGCAGATAGGTCGGCTCGAAGTCGTCGTACGGCCCGTCGGTCAGTTGCTTCAACCCGCCGCCGTCGGCGTTGATCTCGTAAAGGTGGAAATACGTCGAGTCGCCACGGCGATGGGAGAAGAGTATCTTCCGGCCGTCGTAATGGACCTGGGGATCGCGGATGGTGCCTTTCGGGTCGTCGACCAGCACGGTCACTTTCCCGCTGGCCAGATCGAGCTTGCACAACCGCCCCATGGCCCGATACGGTTTGTGATTCTCGTCGAAGGAGTAGTAGCCGAAGTTCTCGTACCAATGGGCGCCCTCGCTCGGCTGCCGGCAAGCGAAGACGATTTCGTCCACGCCGTCGAGGTCACCGGCCGCGGTTGTCGGTTTGGCCGAGAATAGCACGGCCGTCAGGACATGCAATATCCAAGCAAAACGGATCATGGCGCATACTCTCCGTGCTCGACAATCTTGCCGTTTAGCGGGCGGGCTTGCCCGCCGTTCTCCGCTTGCCCGCCGTTCTCCGCGTTGAGGACAATATCCCCGATCTCACGGCGGGCAAGCCCGCCCGCTAAACGGCTTGCTATACAAGTCGCTGATTGTGTCACTATTCAGCCATCTGAAGTCGGCGACGATTCGTAGCCCTGGCCGATGTTAAGTGATCGCGGCTATCCAGTCAAGAGGCTGTGCTCGCCCGGGGTGGCGCGGGATCGCTGGCGGCAAGAGGTTCTCGCTCCGGTTTCCCGGCTGTTGGCGGTGGCCGCGGAATGATAGAATACAAGGCAGCGGCCGAACCTCTCATTAGACGCCGGGGGAAGTCATGAAAACGCAGATAGTCTTGCTGCCGGTCGGTTTGTTGCTGATGCTCGGCTTGCTGTTGTGGCTCGTTTTCTCGCCGCCGTTCGGTCCGCAGACTTGTCTGATCCCGAAGGCCAACGGGTCAGATGCACCCGCTGAGGGTTTGGCGGGAAACACTCGGCAGCCGATCTCTCCGGCGCCGAACGACAGCGGCGAGGAAGCGGCCATTGGTGCGATCGAGAAGCTGGGCGGCACGTGCGAAGGCCGACCGGTAGGGAGTGTGGACCTCGGCAACACTGCGGTTACGGACGCCGACTTGGTGTGGCT
>DATLAN010000032.1:0-15303 GCA_035527455.1 Thermoguttaceae bacterium | reverse complement strand
CGCTGCTTTCTGCTTGCGGCGGACCTTCACAGAAGTCTCCTGACCAAACCGTTTCCGATCCGGTTCAGAAGACGATTGCCAGGCCACCGACTCCCCGGCCGGGAAAGACGACCGCAAACGCCGACACGAACACCCCCGCGGTTTCACCCACGGACCAACCGCCGGCCGAGAACGCCGACGGCCCGGGCAGAAAATGGACCGGTCCCGACGGGCGGCAACTGGCCGTCGGGGAATTCCTGGGCTTGATGGACGGGAACGTTTGTCTGGTGACCGACGGCGGCGAAGGAATCACCATCCCCTTGGCCGCGTTGAGCCCGGCGGACCAGCAGTACGTCCGCAGCCGGCTTCCCGAGCCGCCGAGCGACCCGGCGAAGCCGACTCCGGCGGAGCCGACTCCGACAGCGGGCGATCCTCCGACGGAAAACGCACTCGCCGGCGATCCGGCCGGCCCGCCGCAAACGTCCCCGACGACCCCATCGGACGGTGGCCGGAAGGTCGTGATCCCCTTCGACTTCGTGTCCAAGTTCGACGACGGCCGCTACGGGTCGATGGTCGGCGACATGATCTGGAAGAAGCTGGAACGTGAGGGCGAGTTCGTCATTCCCGAGACGATGCTCGACGTCCGCGACACCTGCCGGATGAACCATCTCGCGCCCACGCCCGACATGCCGCTGTCGGAAATGAAGGCGATGCTTGAGGAGGAGTTCGGCGGCCAGATCGCCGTCTGGGGGAGCATCGAACGGGCCACCGGACACGACTGGGACGTCTACGACCTGGTGATCAAGTGCGTGGATTTCTCGGCCGGTCCCGAGCCTAAGGTGATCTACGAGTGCAGCGACCGGACCGAAACGGTCAGCGAAATCCCGCACCTCTACGTCGCCGGGATGATCGACGCCATGTTGGGCCGCAAGCCGGGCGAACCGCCGCCGCCGGACCCGATCGCCGAGAAGAACTGGCAGGAGAACCCGAACCTGGTGGTCGGCGATTTCCAGCGCGGCGCCGGCGGCGTGCCCGAGGGCTGGGAATCCCAAGGCGCCCAGCCCCGCGAGCCGCTGGGCGACAAGGTCTCTTGGATGGCCGAGGTCGGCGACCCGAGCAATCGGCTGATCCGCTTCACGTTCGACAAGGGCATCGGCGACACGTACGGCGTGATGTACTACAGCAAGTTCTTCCCGGTCGAAGAAGGGGCCACCTATCGCTTCCAGTGCCGCTGGCGGAGCAACGGCCCGGCGGCCAAGGTGTTCATCAAGTGCGCCGACGAGATCGGGACCGAATATCGCGGCGGGGGCGACGATCCGGCCGGCCGCTCGGGCGTGCCGGCAGGCGGTTCCATCCCCGAGGTCAACCAGACCCGCGAGGTCTACCGCAGCCAGCAGAACCTCTACGGGCCGAAGAACACGTGGAACGTCCAGACCGAGGACTTCACGCCCCAGCACACCAAGTACACGCCCCGCTGGGGCCGCGTGATGCTTTACGCCTATCTGGGCGCGGGCGTGGTCGAGTTCGACGACGTGGTGGTCAAGCAGATCCTGCAGGCCCCGCCCGGCGTGTCCGAGAACAAGGACCCGCGGCACTCGTTGGAGAGCGACGTGACGATCGAAGACATGAAGGAAAACGATCGCCGCAGCCGGGAAGCGAAGGAAGAGCGGTAATCGTCATTGTAGCCGTCTCGCTCCGCGAGACGTGGCTCCATCTCGCGGAGCGAGATGGCTACTTTGCGAGACGTGGCTCCATCTCGCGGAGCGAGATGGCTACTTTGCGAGACGTGGCTCCATCTCGCGGAGCGAGATGGCTACTTCGCGAGACGTGGCTCCATCTCGCGGAGCGAGATGGCTACTCTAATCTTCGGCCGGCTCATCGATCTTGATGCTGCCGGGCACCAACGCAACGCGTTCCTTCAGCGAAAAGCCCTTGAGTTCCCAGATCTTCGTGGGCACGCGAAAGCCGACGATGATCGCCAGGTTTCTCTCTTCGTCCGTGCGACCGTAAAAGATCAACGTGCCTCCCATCGGCGTGAACTGCCCGTTGCCTTCCTCATCGATGTGGTAGAAGTCCTGCAGCGGATCCTGGATGATGTACTCAGTCATTGTCCACGTGACGGAACGGCCCTCGGGCGTTTTGCAGGAAACGATTTTCGCGGACTTTTCGGAAGATCCCGCTCGGTCCAAGTTGTTCCGCACGGTACGCATGGGGTCCTTGGTCGTGCTTGTCAACAGATCGGTGGCCGACAGGTAGCAGTAATAGGCCGTTTTCGGATTCTTCCCGGAGTCGGGCCCTTCCTCCGCATCGTAGGAAAACCATCCTTCGTACGTCCATTGCAGCCCGGGAATGCTGCTGTTGAGGTTCTCCGGTAGCTGCACGCGGCTCAGTTCTTTGATCGACGCCTCCTGCAACGAGGTCTCGGCGAAGTTCTTGGGCACCTGGAACCAGACGGCCGTTTCCGCCAGCTTCTGCGGCTCGTAGCAAATGTCGTCCCCGAAGTCTGATTCCTTCTGAATCCGTTCCACCGTTTCGTCCAACCGCGTTTCATACTCCCCGGTTCCACATCCCAGACAGACCCCCAACAGCAGGGCCGCGGCGGCCAACGGGCGATTCGACGGATACTTGCTCATCAAGATACTCGATTTCCTGCACGGGCCGATTCGGCGAAAACGTCGCAAACAGCCTATTCTCTCTCAGAGCATCCGCAATTGTCAAGGGTGGCACGCCCTGAGGAACGAAGGGCGTGGGAAATCGGCCAAACCACGCCCCGTCAATCGAAAACCAGGTACCCGAACCCTTCCGGCACGACTTCGGTTCCGGCCACTTGGGTCCAGGACTGGAACCCCACGCCCGGGACGGTCCGCTGGATGCCCGCCGCCCAAACGGACCGGGAGTGGGGGAAGCGGCCGGTGAGTTGATCGAGCGGGATGGCCGCTTCGGCGGTCCACTCGCCGTCGCCGGCCGCGGCGGCCACGAACCAGGTGGGGTTCCAACTCGTGTCGCCCCAGCAACCCTCGGCGACCCAACCGCGATGGTCGATCGTCAGCCGATAGTACGTGGCGAAGTCGCGATCCAGGTCGAGAAACACGTCCACCCGATCGTGCCCGGAGAGATCCGGATCGCGCGGCCGGGGGCCGGGCGTCGCTTCGTACTTCGCCTCGGGCGCACAGCGGCATCGAACGGCCAGGTACAAGAACTCCTGATCGTAGGCCAACATCACCTCGCCGGGCCACTGACCGTCGTCGCCCAGTGCGCTTTGCAACGCGGCCGGCTTGGCCCGTTGCCACACGGCGTCGTCCAGCCGCCCGTCCAGTCGCGGTTTCGACGCGGCCGCTGCGCACTGGAGTATCGGCTTCGGCGGCAGGCCCTTCGGCTCGGCCAGCCACTGTTCGCCCTGGGCGCAGGCCCACCACGCGTCCTGCCGGCTGCCGCGAGATCGCGCCATGTAGTAGCTCTCGGCCTGCTGGGGGAAACCCTGATTGCGATGGGCCACCGCCAAGGGGAACCGCAAAGCCGGCTCGGCGAACAGCGCCGGCCGGGTCCGCTCGATCTGCCGGGCGAACTGTGCCGCCCGTTGGAAACGATTCTCCTGCTGCAAGGGATCGATCGCCAGCGCGGAGGCCTGGCGGACGGCGTACCGCTGACCGTCTTCCATTCGCCATGCCGCCTGGCCGCCGGCGTACCGCTGAAAACCTTCCACCCGCCACGCCGTCTCGCCCCCGGCGTAGTATTGCACCAGCCAGAGCAAGGCCGCCGGCGCCGTCGGATGATCCGGATAACGCTCGGCCAACATCTCGAACGTTTGGGCCGCCATGGCCCAGCGGCCGTTGCGGCAGTATTGCTCGGCCAGGTGATAGAGGACGCGGCCTGCCGTGTCGCCCTCCAATTCCCGGGTCAACTCGCCGGCTTGGGCCAGCAGGCGGTCGGCGCTGGGCGAGTCGTTCCCGGCCTGCTCGACGATCGCCTGCACGTTGCGCCCGCGCAAAGCCGTGCGGCGCAACTGATCGAGGCTCTCCAGCGCCGGTTCGATCAACTCGCGTCGGGCGTCTCCACCGGGATACAACACCACGCCCGTGAAAAAATCGTCCCGATCCGGTTCTTGCGGCAGGTGCTGTACCAGCAGGCGGAAGCCGAGCATCTGCGGAGCCGCGGTGTAGCGGTCCTCCAACAGGCCCCGCGGCGCAGCGGCCACGTCGGCCAGCGAACGACCCAGCCGGGTGGCCAGTTGGGCGGTGGACAACTCGGTCGGGCCGCGGGAAGGCGGCGGCAACGCGCCGTACGCCTTCTTCACCTTCCACGGTTCCAGCCCCGCCAGGGTGATTTGCTGCGGAAAGCAGGTCTCGTCGGCCGCCTCTTCCACCGCCTGAAGCACCAGCCGATGGATCAAGTGAGCCAGCGGATCCTTGCCCGTGGGACTGGCGTCGTGGGTGACGATCACTTCCGGGCGCCAAAGCCGAATCGACTTGACGAGATGGGCCTGCAGTTCTTCCATTCCACGGCCGTCGTTGGCCTGGTCCCAAGCGGCGATGATTCGATCGGCGGCCAGTTCCAGCCCGGCCTGCCGCAGGGGGAACTTCCAGGCCGCTTGCGCATCGCTGGCTCCCACGGCGACGAGTGCCTCGTGGAGGCGATCGTCCGGATGGCTCTCATCGCGGAGCTTCACTTCCACGTCCCGTCGGTTGAGCACCTCGACCACGCCGAGGTATCCGTCGTTTCCCGACAGCCGGGCGAACAGTTCCAGCGGCACGTCGCCCCCGGAGGCGAATAACCCGAGCAGTGCCGCCCGGGTGCCGCCGGCCCGCTGCCTTCGCCAGGTTCGCCCGCCGTCCTCGGTGGCCAGGATGGTTCCCAACGCCCCGACGGCCCACCCGTGTTGGTCGTCGGCGAACGACAGCGCGCCGATCGGCAGACACGTTCCGGTGGCGAAGGCCGTCCACGAGCGGCCGGCGTCGGGCGAGTGGAACACGCGGGTGCCCGGTGTGCCGGCGATCCAGCACTTCGGTCCGCGGACGGCCAACGCGGCGAAGTCGAACTGCCGGGCAACGTCCACCGGCAGCGGCCCCGGCGGCATTTGCCAGGTGGAACCCAAGTCGTCGGTCATCATCACCAGCCCGGCGTCGCCGATCAGCCACCCGTAAACCGGAGCCACCAGCTTCATACGTCGCAAGTTCCGCAGTCCGAAGCTGCCCGCGCGTGCCGGTTCGATCCCGCCGCGCTGTACCATGGCGACCGTGCCCTGACGCCCGGCGAGCGTGCCGGTGTGCGGGTCGAGGAAATCGCCGCCCAGCCAATGGGTCGTGCTTCCGCCGGAGAGCGGCATCCAACTCTGGCCGCCGTTGTCGGTGACGAACACGCCCGAGGGAAACATGGCCGAGGCGTTGCCGATCGCCCAGCCGTGCTTGTCGTTGAAGAACCGGACCTGCTTCAGCGCCGGCAGCGGCAGGTGGGCGTTGTGCTGCCATTGGCGTCCGCCGTCGCGGGTCGAGAGCAACACGGCCGAACTGGTGCGAGTATAGGGATGCGAGTATCCGCCGGCCGCCCAACCGGTCTGCTCGTCGATGAACCAGACCGACTCCAAGGGGCACGAGACGCCGGAGTGTTGCAGGTGCCAGTTCGTCCCGCCGTCGTCGGTGTGCCAGATGACGCCCCGATCGCCCACCGCCCAACCGTGCCGCGGATCGGCGAAACAGACGTCGGCCAGCCGGGCGTCGCCGCGCATCACGTCGGAGACCATCGGATCGGCCGGCGTGTTGGTCGTCGCCAAAGGCCGCGCGTCCGTCGGGCGAGGAAACCCCGCCGGGCCGGGCGGGGGAATCTGCGCGGCCAACAACAGTGCCAGCAGAGAAGAACCGACCATGGAAATAGCCTCCATAGAGGGGTGCGTATCGCCGGAAACGCGGTGATTCTAACGGAAACAGGGCCGTGGACCTAGACGGGATTGGCCGCCCCCTTTTTCGGGCGGTCCACTCGGAAAGCCGTCGAAAAAGGGGACAGGCACGAATGGCACTGTTGACCGAGTTTCGCGCAGGACTTGGCTTGACGAAGTGAGTGAGTGGGCCGGGTGGCCCCGGGTGAGCAATCACCCGGGGCCACCCGGCCCATTCGCACTGTTCGGCAAGGGGAAGCGTCGGCAGGTGGCCCAAAATGCGGCGTGGATTTTTGGTCGGCGATGGTGTACACATAACCATGTGTCTATCCGCCTTGCGTGCGGGCGGGCTCTTTGATAATTCGGCACAACGGCCTTCCGAAGACTTGCCCGTGGGATCGCCGATTCCTCCGGGCAACGGCGTCTTAACAGCCCGCTCGACCCAGCCTGCACCTCTTCATTCGGTCGGGCGGCGAGGAGGTGTTCGAATTGTTTTCTTTGGAAAAGCGAAATCTCGAAAAAGTGGAAAACAATACCGTAAGGTGCTTTGGTGTAACGTCTTGCGTCGAGGAAACAAAGGCCCAATCGAACCGATCGACGCCCGTTTGTCAATGGGCCTTCGAGCGATGCAAGTTCTGTGCAGAGAACGACTTGCGCATTAATACGACCGGCGGCCGTCCGCAACCGCGCAGGCGTGGGGCGGAAAACAATCGCGCCGGGAGCCTTCGCGGCAGCCGGCCCGTTTCACGCAACCGTCTGCGAGATAACAGGTTGCGCCGCCCCGCGCGGATTCGAGAGATGCCCATTGTTGTCGCGCGACGCTCCAAAGTGGAAAAAAAGGGCGAATCGAACGCCGCCGGAGATTCGTTGGAGCGGCGAAGTGTGCGTCCAAGAAAAGGAGCGTGGGCCGTTTCGAGGGCTGTCCAAGCATGAATGTGACGAGTGTTTGCACAGTCGGAGCGGCCGTCTCGCTTCGCGAGGCGAGGCTGCATCTCGCGGAGCGAGACGGCTACTTTGCAGTCGTTTCCCAGGCCCGCTTAGAGCGAGAGTACGAACTCGACCAGGTCCTCGACTTGCTGCTCGTTGAGCTTGTCGATGTTGCCGCCCTTCTTGCCGTGCTTGCCCTTGATGAACAGTTCCTTCATCGTGGTGTACTGTCCGTCGTGCATGTAGGGGGCGGTCCGCCAGCATTCGATCAACGTGGGCGTGTCGAACGTATCGCGGCGGTCGTACAGGCCCTTGCTGGCCACGTCGTGAATCAACATGTCGGTGTAGAGCGGCTCGGGATGGCACTTGGAACAACCCACCTCCTTGTCGAAGAAGATCGCCTTGCCGCGCTCGGCCGCCGCGCTGAGCTTGCCGTCTTCCAGGTACGGGCTGGGCACCGGTTCGAGCGACTTGAGATACTCGTCGATGGCCACCGCCTCTTCTTCCGGCCGGACGGCGAACTGGATGTGCTCGATGCCCGATCGGACGGCAAGCTCCGCCGTGGCACGAATGCCCGAGGACATCGACGGCGGCGTCCGGTGAGCCAGGAGCATGCTCTTGACGTTCTTGGGATTGCCCAGCCCGTCGTTCATCAGATCCCAGTTCAAGGCGTCGACGCGGGCGTCGGGGTGACAACTGGCACAACACTGCCAGTGCTGGAAGCAGATGCTGGCGCTGTTGAAGAGGATCTCGCCTTTGTGCTGGACGGTAAGCTCCGGCTTCGGTCCCAGCGGGATCTGTTGGAGGAAGTTGCTGAGCTTCGGTTCCAGATCGACGGCCACGAGGTTGTCGCTGAAACAGCAGGCGACGTAGGCCTTCGAGCCGATGACGGCCAATCCCCGCGGGCCGTTGACGCCCCATTCGTCGACGGGGTCCCAAGGGCCGCCGCCTTGCAGCCGGATCCGCCGCCGGTTTCCGACCAGGAAGGCCAGGTCGTTGGGTACGTCGGCGGCCGTGGAGGAAGCGTAGATGCCGCGGTCGTCCGTGGCCGCGTCGGCGGGAATCGCCGCCAGCTTCTCCATCAGGGCCACCGCGTCGATGATACTCAGCTCGTGGGTGCCGGCGTGGGTCACGCAGATCCGTGCGCCGTCGGCCGTGCAGGCCACGCCCCACGGATTGGCCGCGCCCAGATCGACGTCGTCCAAGAGCACCGTGTTGATCAGCTTGCGGTTCTCGGCGTCGATGATGCTCAGGGCGTTGGTGTTCATCCACCCGCGCTCGAGTTGCGTGGTGGGCATCTGGTATCGGGCCAGGATGTGGGTGGCGAAGGCGTACTTCCCGTCGGGCGAGACGCAGATGCCCCGTCCGCTGGAACTGCCGTTGGGCAAGCGGATGTTCGAGGTCTTCTTGTTTTCGGTATCGATGACGGTCACCGCGGTCGCCACGTCGTATCCGTCGGCCCGATCGATCGGGAGGTGGTTCATCACGAAGACCGACTTGCCGTCGGGCGTAATCGCCGCGGCGACCGGCTCGCGGACCGTCGGCACCAAAGCGATTTTCTTGGCCGCCAGGTCGATCACCGAGACGTTGTTGTCGAAGCGATTGCAGACGTAGAGGAACTTGCCGTCGGGGCTGATCGCCGCGCCGGTGGCCGTGTGGCCCGCGGGAATCGAGCCTGTGATCTTTCTCGACTTCACGTCCACCATGCAGACCGTGCTCTTCGGGGCGGCACAGGTGACGTAGAGCGTGGCTCCGTCGGGGCTGAGCACCAGGCCGGTCGGCTCGGCCGGCATGGCGATCGAGCCGCTCACCTTGCCGCTGGCCACGTCGACGACGGCGACTTGCTTCCCATCGGTGTTGGCAACGAACAGGCTCTTGCCGTCTTGCGAGGCCGCTACGGCCGTGGGGCCGAGGTGGGATGCGGCGTCCACGACGGCCGGCGCGGCCGACATCGCGGCCGCAGCCAAGATACAGACTGCCTTGCACATCATGCTCATGCGAAAATGCTCCTTCTTCATGTGGCAACTCCTCATATCAAACCTGAATTGGAAACGTTGCGGCTGCGTTGGTGGGGCAAGCAGGGCCGCAGACCATCAAGGCGTGACTCTCCGGCCGCCGACGTGGAGGCAGCGACCCGAACGGCTAGTATAGTATCTCCACGATCGATTGTCGACGCACAATCGCTAGAATGGGAAATCCTTTCCCGTCGGGAACGGTCATTATAGGGGGGACCTGCTAGTCAAACTGTTTTCGCACGATTTCGGCCAGCGACTCCAGGTCATGTCTTCCGCCCTTGGCGCCGCGGAGGATGTTGCGGTCAAGCGTCCATTGATCGCGATACCAGGTGCAACATGCGAAATCGTCGTTCAACTCGCGCATCCGACGCTGGAGCATCTGCCGGTAGTGTTCGAGCCGCTCGGCGTGCGCCTTGTCGGCGAATAGATTATGCATCTGGTAGGGATCGTTCCGGTTGTCGAAGAGCAATTCGGAATTGTCCTTGCGGTAGATGGCGTAAGTGAACTGCTTGTCGCGCAGGGCCCGCCATTCGTAACCGTCCTGCCAGGCGGCACACGCGCCGGTGTTCTGCATCAGCGCGGCTTCCGGCTCCGGTCCTTCCTGCGCCAACGCACAGCGGCTCAGATCCATTCCCTCGGCCGCATCGGGTACGGGCAGTCCCATCAGTCCAAGTACGGTGGGCATAATGTCCGGTGTGTTCAGACAGGCGTCCGACACGGTACCCGGGGAAATTCCGTCCGGCCAGTGTACCAGGAACGGCACCCGGGCGGCCTCGTCGTAGAAGATGTTCTTCGCCCGGCGTCCGTGGGCGCCGAACATCTCGCCGTGGTCGGAGGTGAAGACGAGGATCGTGTTGTCCAGTTCGCCCGACTTGCGCACGGCGTCGATCAGCCGGCCGATATTCCAGTCGAGGTTGGCCGTCATGGCGTAGTAGCCCTGCTGATATTGCTGGAGGTCGTTCAGGTAGCGTTGACCCATCGTTCCCCAGCCGTCGGCATAGGGATCCTGCACGGCGGAGAAGTTCGGGGCCCCGGGAAAGCGGACGTCGCGGAACATGTCGGAAAAATCCGTCGGGCAGTTGTCCCATCCCCACGGGTCGTGCGGCGTGCCGTAGGAAAGGAACAGGGAGAACGGGGCGTCGTCTCTTGCGGCACCGTTGAGGAAATCGATGGCCATATCGGTCTGCGCGTCGGGCTCGAAGGGCCGCTCGACGCCCGGCCGACGGTAGCGGGTCTTCTCCGGACGGTCCGTATAGTAATAGCCGCTGTAATTCTGATGGTGGAAGTTGTACGCGGCCCAATATCCGTCGAATCCCAACCGATAAGGCCCCGGCGGAGTGAAGGCGTTGCGGTCGTCGTCGTGGCGGCCGAGTTGATTCGCCCAGAGGTGCCATTTGCCGATGTAACCCGTTGCGTAGCCGGCGCGGGTGAGCGCGTGGCCGAAGCATTCGTGTTCGGGGCTTAAGCGGAGTTCGTTGATGACCATGCCGGTGGTGGTCGTGTACTTGCCGGTCATCAGCGACGCGCGATAGGCCGAGCAGACCGGCGTCATCGACACGCAGTTCTGGAAACTGGCCCCGCCGGCCGCCAGCCGATCGATATTGGGCGTATGGGCCCTCTTGTCGCCGGCATAACCGCAGGAGAGATAGCGGAGTTGATCAGCGAAGACGTAGATCAGATTGGGACGTTTGCCCGCTACGGCTCCGTTGGGTCGTTCGAAGGCGGCGGTCGGTCCCAGCGCGAGTGCGGCCGTGCCCAAAGCGGAACGTTCGAGGAACCGGCGTCGGGGGATGATATCCCGACGCGAGTGGCCGAGGTGTTTCACATGGATCTCCTTCCTGCGGAAGCGAATTGCCGTCACCAACGACGGCCGAGATGGTAGGTTGATTGTTGAGCAGTTCTCCAATTCCTCTGCCATCGACGGAGGGTCGGTACGACAAGATAGTATAACCAAGCTCGATCGATTTCTCTTCCTCGCGACCCTTCTCCCATCCGGCCTCCGGCAAACCCCGAGGCAAAGAAGGCATGGGCCAAGTGCTCGCGCCATCTTGACCGGCTGAAAAACCTCGGTTGTTGCACTCTCTCTTGGAGCCCTTGCCTATCTTGCCTCCCTTACCTAGAATACGGTGTTCCATATCTGTGACTGGAGACAACCGTTGATAGAGAGGTCCGGTGTTTACGGCATTTGACAAACCTGGTCATGGAGGTCGTCGGCTGACTCGCCGCGGTGGGCAGAAAAATTTACAGGCCCTCCGAACGACCCCAAGAGCAGCGTGCGTCAGACCGGGTAACCGGCGGCAAGGTGAGCGGCATGGCGCATAACCGGTATCCCCGACGAGGTTATCGCATCGCACCGGCGACGTTGGAAGAGATGTTGCAGGCGCCGGTCCCGGTGCGCTTTTTCAAGGGCAAGAGAGACCCCGATCTCTTCCTGTGCGACCTGGATGAAACGGCTTGGGAGCGTTTCGACGAGAAGACCTGCCGGAAGTTGGCCGCCGAAGTGCTGACGATGGTGGCCCGGGCGTCGCGGACCCGGTCCATGATCAGCAACCGCCGCCTGCCCCCGATTCCCGAGGGCATGACGCTGGCCGATCTGGACCTGGAAGTCCGCACGATCAACTGCCTCGTTTCCGCGGGAATCCACGAGCGCCCGCAAGATCTTCAGTCGATGACGGTCGAGAACGTGCTGGGGCTCCGCGGTTTCTGGGTGAAATCGCTGGTGGATCTGCTTTGTTCGCTGGAATACGTCAACGATCATCCGGAAGCGCGGAAGGCGTTGCGGACCGAGGCGATCGTTTCGATCAAGCACCTCAGGGCCGCCCATCGCTATCCCCGGCCGGGACATCGCCTGGCACCGCAAACGCTCAAGGAAGTCCTGCTGGATCGGATTCCGCCGCATCTCGGGCGGGGCACGCGGTTCCGCGGCGGGCGGCTGTGCGATCTGGACGACACGGCTTGGGAGTACCTGACTCCCGCGGTGCTCAGCCGTCTGGCCGGTCTGATCGTCTCCCGCGCGGGCGCGGCCGTTCACCATCCCACGATCAGGCAGCGTCGTTTGCCCAATCCACCGAAGGAAATGCGGTTGGAAGACCTGAGGCTGGAGAACCGTACCCACAACTGCCTGGCGCGGGAGGGATACGACAAGCACCCGCAGAACTTGGGCAAGCTGACCGTCGCCGAGCTATTGTCGATCAAGGCCTTCGGCGCGAAGTGCCTGGTCGATCTGCTCACTTCGCTGGAGACGCGCGTCGCCCGCGAAGGCAAACTCGACGACAAACTGACGACCGAAGCCCAAGCCCTGGGCAAGATGCCGGAGGTCGCAGGGATCCACTTCACCGATCCGCGGCTGGGCGGCATGTTGCGGGTGATCGACACCGAGTCGGATACGATCGCCGAAGCCGTCGACCGGCTGGTCAAGCGGCGTCTCGACCCACCCGACCCGCGTGGCGTAGGCGATCGGATTCACCACGTGCGCGACAAGATCCGCGAGCTGGGAGACCTGCCGTTGGAAGAGGAACTGGTCGAGATCTTCGCCCCGGGCTTCAGCGAGCGCGATCGCCGAATCGTGGCCGAGTACTACGGGTGGGACGGCAAAGGCGGCTGCACGTTGGAGACCCTCGGCCGCCGCTACAAGCTCAGCCGGGAAAGGATCCGCCAGATCTGCGTCCGCGCCGTCAAGCAAAGCCGCGATACGGCCGTCTTCGCGCCGGTGCTGGACCAGGCTCTGGCGTTCCTCGAAGAACACTTTCCCATGGGGCTCGAGGAGTTGCAGGACGAGTTCGACGCGGCCGGATTCTCCAAGTGCAAACTGCCGGTCGAAGCGCTCCACCAGGCCGCCGGGTTCCTCTCCCGCAAGTCCCGCTTCGTGATTATCGAGATCGGACAGCGCCGCATGGCGGTTCTGCCCAAGCAGGCCGATCTGCCTCGCGAGATCGTCCAGGCCGCCAAACACGTGGTGGCTAACTACGGAGTCGGCAAGATCACCGAAGTCACCGCGGAGCTTGCCGACCTGCTGCCCGGCAAGACGGCCGGCAAGTTGGTCCGAGAAACCCTGCAGGCTCTGGGGGATTTCCGCTGGCTCGACGAGAAGCGGAATTGGTTCCGGCTCGAGCCGCTGCCGCAATACGGACTGCCGAACATGATCGAAAAGATCCTCTCGGTGGTCGAGCGGATCGAAGTCTCCCGACTCCGCGAAGCCATGGAACGGCATCGGCGCAGCGGGCGGACACTGCCGCCGCAAAAGATCCTCCTGGAGTTCTGCCGCCAGATGCCCGGCAATCGCGTCGAGGGAAACGTCGTGATTTCCGATCCGCCGCGCGATTGGCGGAAGGTGCTGGTCGGCGTGGAGCGGGGGATGGTGGAGGTGTTGAGCGAGCATGGGCCGGTGATGGAACGAACGGCCTTCGAGGAACTCTGCATCCTCGGCGGCATGAACCGCTTCAGCTTCAACGCCATCGTCATGTCTTCGCCGGTCATCACCCAGTACGGGCGGAGCGTCTATGGCCTGCCGGGATTGAAGATCGAACGGAAACTGATCGAGGATCTCGTCGCGCGGAAACCGGGCGCCGCCCCCAAACGCGTGCTGCGAGCGTTCGGCGAAACCGAGGACGGAAAGGTCTTCCTGGCCTATCGACTCTCCAAAGCCGCTATTTCCGGAGGCGTGATCACCATTCCCGCCGCCGTGAAACGACAGGTCAAGGGCAAGTTCACCTTGCGGGTCGACGCGGGCCACAAGGTCGGCACGCTGGTCGCCAAGAAAGGATGTGGCTGGGGGCTGGGACCCGCGCTGCGCGGAAGCCACGCCAAACAGGGCGATCACATGCTGCTGCTGGTCGACGGCACCAAACGCCAGGCCAACATCCGCATCGGCGACAAGACCATCTTCAAAGACATCATCGAAAGCTGAGCAGCAACCACCAGACGGCTTCCCGACTGCGGCTGAGGACTCGTATGAGAATGACCTTCGTATAGTAGCCATCTCGCTCCTAGGACGTGAATCTATTACAGGACGAGACGGTTAGACTCTTTTCGAGTGCTGTTTTTTGTTTTCTGTTGCCAATCGAGCAGTTCGTTCTGCTGGTTGGTCGTATCTGTTGGGTGCGTGTTGTTCCCTCGAAACCGCTCCAGTCGGGCTCGCACCGCCGCGGGCGGCGGCCCGGCGATGACTTAGCCTGCCAAAACTCCCAGGTTTAACATGCGTCTGAAGTTGAAAGCCAATGCATGCCATATGGCGACCGCCTTGACTTTCACCAAACCACGTACTCGAAACTGCTGCAAGTTCCGGTTGCGGCAATCCGCGTTGGGAAACTCCGCGATCGAAGGCCGCTGCTTGTAGAGGGCCTGGTACTCGGGCAGGGCCATCCGGGCGCGGAAACGTGCGTACTCGTCGGTGTCGTCTCGCTGGCGAGCGTGAGGATCCTTACCCCGTTTCTTCAGTTCCTCAGAACGAGGAACGGTCGAAACCACTTCCGTTCCCGCAGCCTCCACCGTCGTGACTCCCTGCTTCGTCGCATACGCCGCATCCACCACCATCTTCTCGGGAACCTTGCCATAATCGGAACTCACCTTTTCGTGCATCGGTGCCAATTCGCCACCGTCGGTGCCCGCATTGGTTACGTCCACACTTACGATCACCCGCGACTGGGCATCCGTGGCAAACTGCACGTTGTAGGCCGGACGGTAGCCGCCGTTGGCCATCTTCATCTTGCGAGCATCGGGATCGGTGGTGCTCACGCGCGTCTGCTCGCCGTCTCCCTTCTTGCGCTTCTCCCGTTGATCGGAAAGCTTCTCGTGCTGCCGCAACGCCTCGTCGATACGCTGTTGCCGCTCACGGGCGGCACGTTCGGCGGCGGCCTGGCGACGGGCGTCTCTCTCCTGCCGGTCGGACTCGTTTTCCGCTTCCTGCTTCAGGCGATCGAGGTGTTCTTGAGCTTGTTGCTGCAACTTCTGGAGGCTGGGCTTGCGGCGAAAAGAACTGCTGCCTGCACTCGCTCGGACCCGCATCCCGTCCTGAGCGATGGTTTCCAGCGGCACCAGGCCCCGGTCGATCAGCGAGGCGACCGTATCGACCAGGATTTGTTCGAGGAACTCGCCGTTTTGCACGCGAAAGTCGCTGAGCGTGTGGTAATTGACGCTCACATTTCCCCGAATCCATATATAGGGAATGTCCGTTTCGCATCGCCGACCCAGTTCGCGAGCACTCCCGATTCCATCGAGGGTGGCCAGCAGCCAGAGCGCCAGGAGGATTTCCGGAGCAATGGCACTGCGGCCGGCGACGTTGTCGTTGACCTCGATCTTCTGGTAAAATGGCTCCAAGTCGAGCGACTGGACGAACGCCCAGACGATTCGAGCCTGATGATCGTCGGGCAACAACTGGTCCAGCGAGAAGAAGTGCATCTGCACCTGAGAGCGGTGAGGTCGATCCACACGAGCGGTTGCTGAGGTATTTTTTGTATTCATGACCACGTTTTAGCGCGATCACCAAAAATGCACAAGCCCGTTTAATAAATTCAC
>DATLAN010000031.1:0-2079 GCA_035527455.1 Thermoguttaceae bacterium | reverse complement strand
GTCGGGATTGACCACGTTGCCGCGGCTCTTGGACATCTTGTACGCCCGGGAGTCGATCTTGATCTTCGCGTCGGTCTTGAGCACGAACGCGTCGCCCTGCTTCTCGACCACGTCGGCCTCGATCTTCACGCCTTTGACCGGCCGGCCCGAGGATTTCAGCACCTTGCGGCCCTCGAGGTCGGTGTGCACGTTCGACGCGCTGACCCAACCGCCCCGGGCGTCCCGATAGCCGGTGAACTCCATTTCGCCGAGGATCATGCCCTGGTTGACCAACTTCTGGAACGGCTCCGCCGTGCCGACG
Source organism: Thermoguttaceae bacterium (assembly GCA_035527455.1). GTDB lineage: Bacteria > Planctomycetota > Planctomycetia > Pirellulales > Thermoguttaceae > DATLAN01. The sequence continues at coordinate 1,778 of DATLAN010000031.1, read as the reverse complement.
TAGCCGCGATCGAAGAGCACCTTGTGCCAGAATCGGGCGTAGAGCAGGTGCAGCACGGCGTGCTCGGCCCCGCCCACGTAGAGATCGACCGGCATCCAGGCCCTTTCGATCTCCGGATCGACCAGGGCCTCGGCGTTCTTCGGGTCGAGGAACCGCAGGTAATACCAGCAGGAGCCGGCCCATTGCGGCATGGTGTTCGTCTCGCGTTGGTACCGCTTGCCGTCGAGGGTTACGAACAGCCAGTCCTCGGGCGCGGCGTCCAGCGGCGGTTCCGGCCGGTCGTGTGCGGCGTCGAAGGCCATCTTCTCGGGCAGATCCAGCGGCAGATCCTCGGGCTTGAGAGCGCGGACCGCCCCGGCCGGCTTGCCCTCGTCGTCCAGCTCGTGCAGGATCGGAAACGGCTCGCCCCAGAAGTGCTGACGGCTGAAGAGCCAATCGCGGAGCTTGTAGTTGACGGCGCTGCGGCCCTGGCCGCTGGTGGTCAGGTCTTCGGCGATCTTCCGCTTGAACTGCGGCGTCGACAGCCTGTCGTACTTGCCCGAGTTGATGGCTCGGCTCTCTCCGACAGGATCGAACGTGAATCCCTCGAAGGTAATCTGTCTCTCATCTCCTGTATAAACCAACTCCCCAGCCAAGACTCTTTGTCGCCATTCCACATGCTTGCGGTTATACTCGTCGACAATCTTCTCAGCTTCACCGCGTGACTTGAAACCACCAATCCCACTTCCGAATTGACTGGACGGTTCCACGACTGCCTTAATCGGCAGATCGAACTGTTGGGCAAACTCGAAGTCCCGCGTGTCGTGCGCCGGCACGGCCATGATCGCGCCGGTGCCGTAGCTCACCAACACGTAATCGGCCACCCAGATCGGGATCGCTTCGTCGTTGACCGGGTTGATCGCGTAGGAGCCGGTGAACTCGCCCGTCTTACCCTTGGCCAGCTCCGTGCGGTCCAGGTCGCTCTTGCGGGCGGCCACTTCGCAGTATTTCCGCACGGCGTCGGCGTGCTCGGGCCGGGTGAGCCGCTCGACGAACGGGTGTTCCGGGGCGATGACCATGTAGGTGGCGCCGAAGAGCGTGTCGGCCCGGGTGGTGTAGATCCGCAGCACCTCGTCGCCGGGCCGTCGGGGATATCCGGCGATGGAGCGATCGAGCTTCCAGCCCTCGTATTCTTTCACCAGCGGCTTGCCGTCCCCGGCGGCGATCGTGCCGATGAAGAAATCGACCTCCGCGCCCGTGCTGCGCCCGATCCAGTTGCGCTGGAGCGCCTTGATGCTCTCGGACCAGTCCAGCCCTGCGAGATCCTTCTCCAGCCGATCGGCGTACGCGGTGATCCGCAGCATCCACTGCCGAAGCGGAATCCTCACCACCGGGTGTCCGCCGCGTTCGCTCACGCCGCCCTGGACTTCCTCGTTGGCCAGCACCGTACCCAGCGCGGGGCACCAATTCACCGGGGCCTCGAGCTGATAGGCCAGCCGGTGCTCGTCGCGATATCGGGCCACCGCCTGCGGCCCCTCGGCCGCCACCTCGTCGGGGATGGGCAACTCGTCGATCGGCCGGCCCTTGCCTTGCGACTCGTCGAACCAGGTGTCGAAGAGCACCAGGAAGATGAACTGCGTCCAGCGGAAGTAGCCCACGTCGGTCGTGGCGAACTCGCGGCTCCAGTCGTAGCTGAACCCGATCATCTTCAACTGGCGGCGGAAGTTGGCGATGTTCGTCTCGGTGGTGATCCGCGGATGGGTGCCCGTCTTCTTGGCGTGTTGCTCGGCCGGCAGCCC
>DATLAN010000030.1:0-4754 GCA_035527455.1 Thermoguttaceae bacterium | reverse complement strand
TCCCAGTCGACCGTCTCGCCGCCGTTGGCGGTAAGCAACGCTTCAAGGGTTTCGGGCGGGATACGTTGGTCAAGCAATTGGGCACTACCGTCGACAAAAGCTACACAGGCTCCCGCCGGTTCGTCGTGAAAGAAGTAGCCGCCTTTGTGTACGTGTTTGCTGGAAATCCCGGTGCCCCACGCGGGATTGACGCCGGCGAGAGCCTGCTCGAAGGAAAGGTCCCTCGGCTCCATCCAGTTGATTCCCGAGTCGGCCACTTCCACAAGCATGATCGTGGAGGCCGGGTCGGAAATCTCAGGTTTCTTCACCGGCTCAGAACCGTGCCATGCGGCCTTCTGGCCCACCACGGCCAAATAGGACGTGTTGCGGCCCGCTTCGGGGTCTGCCGGGCAAGCATAGTCTGCGGACATCTGAGATGCGAGCGTGCGGTTGCTCGGCCCGTTCCAAGGTTCGTTGAAGTTGTATTGCGCGTAGAGCCCTTCTTGTTCGAGATAAGGCAACAGCAGGACGCGCCAACTGTGCATCGGCTTGCCGTCCTCGTCGGGAATGTAAACGGGTGGAAAAGAACCATGATCTTGATGGTATTGGTGCAAGGCACAAACGAGATTTCTCAGACGACCGAGGCAACTGCTCCGACGTTCAATAATACAGCCCGGCTGATTGGATAACTGGTATATGAGCCAGCCGATCAGAAATAGCGCCGACAATACCGAGCCGACCACCGTGAGCTTGCGCCAATTCCAGTTGACAATACGAGCGACGGCGATGGCAACGACGACCAGCGAGGCGAACACGAACCCGTAAGGCCCAAACACGCCCATGGACGTGCAGAAGACCGCCACGACGAACAGCAATGTCTGCAAGCGGAATTGCGTTTTGCGAGATGGTCTTGCCACGGACGAATCTCCAACGGCTGCGGTCGGAATCGTCATGCCAGCCCGGGCCCGTGGGTTCATTGTACGACAGGTCTGGGCGAAGCCGCAAGCGGCGGCAGTAGCAGAGTAGGCCTACCCTACTCGATCAGCCGGGCGTTGAGCCAGGCGGCGCGGTCGTGTTGGTCGGCGCGGTCGGCGAAGTCGACGATCAGGTCGAGACGCTTGGCGCCGCTGAGATCGACCGAGATGGGCACCGGGGACTCGCCGCCGCGGATGACGTTGCTGGTGTGTGTTCGCTCGCGGTCGACGTAGACGCGAAACACCACGCTGCCGCGGCCGGCGGTCGAGTCGTCGATGCCCAATTCGGCCTGAAAGCGGCGGTAGGGCCTGTCGAGCAGATAGGTCAACTGCGAATAGCTGTGGACGCCGATCCCCTTGAGATACAACCGCCCGTCGCATCGCAGCCGGCCGCCGGCGACGTTCTCGTCGCGGCGCCAGGCGGGCCAGTTGAGGTCCAGATAGGGCTCGTGGCGCTCGGCGGCCGGCGTAAGGTCGGACAGATAGGTCGCCCGGCCGCCAAGGGGTTGGAGGAAGACGAGTTCCGCCGCGAGCGTTTTCCAGGTCTGTCCGGCGGCGGTGATCTCGAGCACCCGGCCGTTGACGACGAGTCCCGTGGCGATCAGTCGGCTGCCGTCGGCGAAGCCGGCCCAGGCGCGGAGCCCCTGGTGTCTGGGCGGGCGTTTCAGATCGGGATTGAAGATCAGCGCGGCGATCCGATCGAGTTCGATTTTCGGCGTGCCCGCGTCGGTGCGGAGCGTGACGGCCGCCCGGTCGATCGACTCGATCAGCCCGGTGATTTCGTCGCCGTTTTGCAGCAGCAGCCGGTCCGAATCGCCGGCCGCCCGGGCGATGCGACCGAGCAGCAAGTCGCGCTGGGATTCGCCCGCCGGCAGATCGAACACGACGCCGCCCAGCGCGTCCAGGGGCAGCTCGACTTGGCCGAACAGTCCGGAGTCCAGCGTGATATGGTCCAAATCGGCCCCGATGACGTCGGCCACGAGCAGCCCGCCGTCGGCGGTGATCGCGACCGGTCCCCGTTTCACTTCGGCACACGATCCCCACTCGACCAACTCGCCGGCCGAGAGCTGCCGGGCGTTTTCGGTGGAGCCGAAGGTGATCTGCCAGTCGGCGTCGAGTGCCGTCAACTCGGCCGAGAACGTCGCGCCCTCGACCGGCACGGCCAACGGCGGTTCGGCCCGGGCGGGGGCCGCCGTGAACGTCAGCAGCGAGAAAAGGCAGGCGAGGGGGAGGAGCGGTTTCATGGGTTAGGGGCGAGGGGTGAGGGGCTGGGGATTGGGGACTGGGGATTGGGGATTGGGGGTCTTGCGTCACAACTTGTGAGCACGGCGCGTGCATAATCGATTATGACAACAACGTTTAGCGGGCGGGCTTGCCCGCCGTTTGCTTGCGGCAAGGGCCGCGCCGGGAGTGAAGGGAAACATTTTACCGTTGGAAGATCGGCAGGCTGTTGTTCGGCAGTTGCAGGACCAGCAGGGCCATGGCCGTGGCGTAGTGGTCGCAAAGGGTCGAGGACCAGGAACCGTCCGGTTGTTGGCGCCCGATCAGTTCGTCGCGCACGGCCGGGTACCATTGGCTCCAGTATTGGCCGCCGGCCTGCCACATGGCCTGAACGGCGTAATACTGGCCGTAATAGTAGTAGGTTTCCCGCCGCCGCACTTCGTCTTGATTGGGCAGGGACCGCATGAGGTAGTCCAGTCCGCTGGTGATCTCGTCGCCTTCGTAAATGCCCGCGCTGTACAGGGCGACCACGCCGCCGGCCGAGATGGGGAACCGGCTCTCGCCGACCGGGAGCATGTACATGAACCCGCCGTCGGCGTTCTGGCTCTTCTTGATGTACTGGATCGAGTCGTCGATCGTCTTGTTGGGCACGTAGAGCCCGGCGTTTCGGGCCGTACGCAAGGCCATCACCTGGCAGATGGTCACCGACAGGTCGGCCTCGTCGCGTTGGGGTTGGTAGCGCCAGCCGCCCAGCCGGTTCTGGGAGTTGACGATCAGGCGGACGGCCCGGACCAGCTTGTCGCGCAGCTCGGGCCGCTTCGACATGCCGTAACACTCGGCCAGGAACATCGTGGCGAACCCGTGGCCGTACATCGGCCCGTGGCTCTTCGAGGTCGGGGCGAGGATGTATCCGCTTTCTTGAGCGTTGGCGAGGATGTAGTCGATGCACTTGTCGATTTCGGCCCCATAGGGACCGCGGCCCGGGGTGCTGCCGGCGGCCATCATCGCCAGGCCGGCCAGGGCGGTCACGGCCACGTCGCCGTCGTAGGAGCCGGTGCCGAACGAGCCGTCGTCGCGTTGCCGGGCGGTCAGCCACTCGAGTCCCCGGCGGATGGAGTCGTCGGCGTCCTTCATCAACGCGGCGGCCGTTTTCTCCGGGTCGTCTTCCTGGGCCGTGGTGTATCGAGCGGGTTCGGCCGCCAGGACGGCGAGGAAAACGGCAAACGCAAACATACATGAAAACGGTCGCGACATGGCTCGGCGTGGTTGGGTTCTCTGCTTCGTGTTCATCATTCATCATTCATCATTCATAATTCATAATTCATAATTCATCCTTCTCCCCGTTACCATCCTTTCGCTTCGGAGAGCCGCCGGAAATAGGCTTCGATTTCCCTTCGGTACTTGGGCAGATACTCGTCGGAGAGCATCTGCATCATCTGTTCGGCCTCGTGCTGGGGAAGCTCGCCCCAGAGTCGAGTGATCACCTCGCGGACCATTTCCGGGTCGGCCGGATGCGGCGGGCCGTTGTCGTCCGGCCGGGCGCCGCCGCCGGGCGGCCGATCGGACGGATTTTGCCCGGTGCCGCCCTGCCCCGGCTGGCCGGGAGCGGGCCGAGCCGCCAGCTTCTGCTCGGCCCCGGCCGCCGAGCCGCTCTGCTCAGCTCGGCGGCGGAACTCCTCGATCATCTGCTCCAGGTCGCCGACGATCTGCCGTTGCAGCCGGCGGGTGTCCGGCCCGGAGTCGTTCCCGGCCATGAGACGCTCGACCTGGCGCATCTGCCGGGCGACTTCGAGCATCCGGTTCTCGTCTTCCGAAACGGCCGCGGAACCCAGTTCCCGCCGCAACCTCTCGCGGAGTTCCTCGGCCGTTTCGCCGGGCGGATCGGTCGGCGGTTGCTTCCGGCCCTCTCCGAGAAGCGTCCGGTCGTAGTCGTCGATCGGATCGGCGCCCAGATCGTCGAGCAACTCGTCGTCGAGCGAACGGGGCGGTTGTGCCGCCAGCCGGTCGGGCGCGAGCCAGCACGCCGCCGTCAACGCGCCGGCGACGAACAACAGGATCGCAAAACGTCTTCTGTTCGTGTTCATGGCAATCGCTCCTCCAAAGGCAGCAGCGGCGGCGGTGCGTCGGGCTGGTCCTGCCGCAGATCGGGCAAACGGTCGGGGTCGTCCTCGGGGTCCCGGAAGTCGACTTGCAGGAGTTGAAACAACAAATCGGCCAGGCGGCCTTGTTCTTCACTCAACAGCGCGTACTCCTGCAACTGCCCGTCGGTGATCGTTTCGGCCGCGGCGACCCGGGCGTTCAACTCTTCCGTACGGAGGTTGATGTCCTCTTGCAGGAGCTTGAGCACCTTCAGTTCGGTCACCGTCTGAACGCCGCCGGGCGGTCCCTCTTGGGCGTTCTGACCATCGGCGGAACCTCCCGCACCGTCGCCGGCGTTGGTGGTATCGGCCAGCGGCGATTCGGCCTTGAGCGCCGCGATCAACAGGTCCAGACGGCGCAAGGCGCTTCCGGCTTCCTCAATGGCCCGATCCGTCTGGAGTCGTTCGAGTTCGCCGGCGGCCCGGTCCATGTGGCGCGCGG
>DATLAN010000029.1:0-3882 GCA_035527455.1 Thermoguttaceae bacterium | reverse complement strand
CTCGCTGGCGTAGCCGGTCAAGTGGATCTGCAGGTTAGACGGGCTGCACTACTGTCCGGGTTTCCGCCACACTTCTCGCCTGCCAGACCCGTCATTTCTGTAAACCGTCACAACGTCGCCGGCTTCGAGGTAAAACAAGTACGCACCTGCGGTTGTACGTACTTGCTGACGCTTGCCTCTGGCCCAGTTCGGCATGTTCTCTGCACTCTTCGCAGTACCGTACTCAGGGTGCGTATTGAGCCAGGTCGCAATCGCCGGAAGAACTGGCGGAGTAATCTCTGCTGCCTCTTCGGTGCGGCGACACCCAGAAGACAACAGCACGGCGGACGCCACCAGCAATATCAAGAGCTTGGTGGTGGATCTTACGACGTGTGCCATGCATCGTTCCTTGGAGCCAGTCGGTGGGCTGACTGCTCCGCCGTCTCACTTTCAATTCTGCTACTGCCGCCATTATCCCGCCCTGCGGCCGGGCGCGTCAAGGGCGGTGACTGATGGAAGCCAAGGCGATTGGGAAGTTGGATGTGTTTGCTGTGGCTGGCTTGGCTACAACCCCCTTTTGGAGTTCAGCCACTCTTCCGGATTCCAAATCACTGGTTTCCCTCCAACTGGGTCAAATGATGCGTCTGCCCAGTCCGTCTGGATGAGGGAAATGAGAGCTTGCCAAACATCAGGTGAGTCCAGGAGTTGTGTGCGAGAAAATCGAGAATGGCCTGTGCTGTACGCCGAAATGCATGCTGGAATGCGTGGTAGTTACGGATTCAGCCGAACATCTCCTGTCGCTCCGCGACCGCGGCGCTCTCCGAACAGACCGTGCCAGCGCCTGCTCCGGAAACTCGATGGGGCCACCCGTGGCGAGTTTTCTAAGATTTCAGAAGGCGCAACAAGGTGGCAGGGTTTGCTGTCTAGCCCACTACCGGCTGTTCCCCAATATGGAGACTTCTTGGTACACTAAAGTCCTCGTATCTGACTGGCCATGCGGTTGGTCCGTTCAGTCGGAGCCTCTTTGCGGGCGACCGGTTCCAGGTCCGTAAGAGGACAGCCACGGAAAGCGAGCCATGACACTGAAGAACATCATCGAGGGGCGCGATACAAGGGCGGGTCGCGTCTTCGACTTCGGCGTGCAAGCGTTCATAGTAGTCTCCCTGATAAGCTTCTCCCTGGAGACCTTGCCGAATCTCAGCAAGCAATGGCAGTTCTGGTTGTACGTAATCGAGGTGGCGACCGTCGCGCTGTTTACGATCGAATACTTGTTGCGGGTCCTAGTCGCGGAAAGCCGGCTCGGATTCGTGTTTAGCTTCTACGGCCTGGTTGACCTCACCGCTGTCCTGCCCTTCTACATCTCGACCGGCGTAGACCTCCGATCGGTTCGCATTCTTCGCTTGTTTCGGGTCTTTCGGGTTTTCAAGTTCTTTCGTTACACTGAGGCCATCCGACGCTTTCGGGAGGCTTTCGCAGATATCAAAGAAGAACTCGTGATCTTCCTCTTGGCCACCGTGTTCGTCCTCTTCCTTTCGTCCGTCGGGATCTACTACTTCGAGCGCGACGCGCAACCGGAACAGTTCGCTTCCATCTTCCACTGCATGTGGTGGTCGATCGTGACCCTGACTACCGTCGGCTACGGCGATGTATATCCGGTTACGCTTGGCGGAAAGGTCTTCACAACGGTCATACTCATTATTGGCCTGGGAGTCGTAGCCGTACCGACGGGGCTTTTCGCGTCAGCATTGACGAGAACTGACCATGCGGCCAAATCAGACCGGGGCACCGCCGATGTAGAAGAGTCGTCATGAATTGAGTTACCCGTCGGGCCGCCCTCGCCCTGCCAGCAATCTTGCCGGCATCACGGGAACCTACTGGCCGAAAACCGACAGCAACGCCCGCGACAACAGCAGGCTCAGAAGCGCTCGCGCAACATGCCACCAACCACAAACGTAGCGGCCTTTTCGACGTGTAATGGATCTACAGTGTCAGTCTCTGCCAGGTCGGCGATGGTGCGGCTAACCTTTGCCAAACGATCCATCGAACGAGTAGAAAGCGTATTGTTCTCGATGCATTCTTTGTAACGCGCAAATCCATCGTTGGAGAAAGCGCAATAATCCCGGACATATCCGCCAGGAATTGCCGCATTGAAAGGAATTCCAGTACCTTCAAATCGTTTTATTTGAATCTGACGCGCCCGTTCAACCTTTGCTCGCAAACGCGGACTCACATTATTCTCTGTGTCGGCAAATCTCTCCTCGGTCGATAGTGGTTTCAGGTCAACTTGGAGGTCGATTCGATCTAGCAACGGGCCACTGATTTTCTTTTGATACTTGTCAATGTCGGCATCGCGACAAACACAGCGGTCAGTGCCGTAGAACCCACAGGGACAAGGGTTCATGGCGGCCACTAAGGTGAATTGACATGGGAACTTCAGTGTCGCACCTGTTCGCGAAACCGTGATCCAACCCTGTTCAATAGGCTGGCGCAACGCTTCCAATGACGCGCGTGGAAACTCGGCCAATTCATCAAGGAACAGCACGCCTAGATGCGCCAAAGTGATTTCGCCTGGGTGCGGTGTTCCGCTGCCTCCGCCAATCAGCGCCGCCTTGGAAGCAGTGTGGTGAACAGGCCGCATCCCACGCCGTGTGACAGCCATAGCATCATGGTCGAGTTTACCGCAGGCTGAGTATATTCGTGTTAGCTCGACCTTTTCACTGTCTGTTAGCTTTGGAAGAATTCCAGGAATGGCACTGGCCAGTAATGACTTCCCTTCGCCCGGAGGTCCAATTAGTAACAGGTTGTGACCACCGGCTGCTGAAATAACAGCCGCCTCGCGCGCGGCCTCTTGGCCGCGGATGCGCCCGAAATCGACTGCGTGCGAAATGGCGGGTTCGAACCGAATCTGTTCACGCAACGCGTTTTCGAGACGACGTTTGCCCTTGAAAAAGTCGATGACCTCGTCCAATGTTGAAACGGGGAATACCCCACACCCCTCATGTCCCGGCTTGGCAAGTATCAGCGCACATTCCTTTTCGTTTCCTGCGGGAACGATCAAAGACTGACCGGGTTTTGCCCTGAACGCCAGCGACAGCGCACCGGGCACTCGACGAATCTCGCTATGAATCCCCATCTCCCCCATCAGTATGAAATCGCCTTCCTTATGTTCGGGAAGATCAGGTAGGTGGCCGGATGCCTGAAGCATGATGATCGCCAGCGGGAGATCAAGCCACGTGCCGTATTTTGGGAGGTCCGCCGGGGCAAGGTTTACAAGAATCTGAACGTTGGAATCTGGAATGCCGAGCTTCGCGAAGGCGCCACTGATACGCTGGAGCACCTCGCGAACGGCACCGGTTGCCATGCCCGTAATCGTGGTGGCCTGGGGCACCGAACAGGGACCACGTAGCACCTCAATGGCACGCGCCTGGATTTCGATGATGTGGCCATCCAAGCCGAGCAGAATGGCGCCATTCAAAGTGTGGTCCAGCTTCAGGAGATGTCCAAACTGCCGTTGTCGCTGTTGCAGTCTTTGTGTTGCCATTATTTATGTTCTTGGCGCGAGAGGCCAAATAGTCCCGGACTCTGCTGCGATTACCCCCACTTGGCTTCCCCGTCAATATGAGGAGCCTATGGCAACGTGTCAATGGCCATAGAAGCGTGGACTGTACTACCCACATCGGAGCCGAACCACGTTCTCCACCCCATGCCTTGCCCACCCGATTGACCACTTCCGCCATAGTGACCGCTCCTATGACCTCAAAGTCGCCGCGATTTGCAGCCGTAGCGACAAGTTTGCAGCGAAAACAGCCCGACTGGGTGGTGTGCGGAAATCGCCGCAAGTTCCGACGGTGTCGGGGCTCGTGGCGCAAGTTGCTACCTGTCAAGTACTTGTGACGCGAACCG